>JAFGNC010000208.1 GCA_016927175.1 Gammaproteobacteria bacterium
CGCGACGAGGTCGCGCGCGATGAAGCCTTCGAAGTCGCCCGTCGTGACTGACGTCGAATACATGCTGCCGCCGTGAATGCTCAGGGAGTCCGGCACGACGACGATCATCTCGCGAGCGTTGCCGGAGGCGATGGCGCGGTTCGTACCGGCCTCGAAGTCGATCATGCCGGCCCACTGCTCGGCGCCCGGAAGCCAGCCGTGAAGCTGGTAGACGACCGGATAGCGGCGGCCCGTGTCCTCGCCGTAACTTGGCGGCAGGTAAATCAACACGTCACGATCGGTCGGGTTACCCTGCAGGTTTCCCTCGAGCGACGGGGAGTGGACCTTGACGTGCTCGACCGTGCCGCCGGCCTCCTGCGCAGCCACGCTCGCTGCGGCAAGTGCCGCGCTCAGCGCGAGTAGCGCAGCCGGTGCGAGCCGGCGGCGAAGACCGGACCCGGTGGTGAAAATGGTCGGACGGAAGTCGTCGAACATCTTGATATCCCCCGCAACTGGAAGCTTTTGTTCTTGCACGGCGGAGTGTACCGCAGCCGTGTTGTCGCCCCATAGGGAAGGTGCTAAGGTCGATCGAACCTCGACCGAAAGTGAGGGCAGGTGTCGTCATGCGTTTTCCGCACTGCGCGCTCGTGACCGTCTCGTGGCGTCGTCCAGAGGGATCCGCGGAGAACTGACGCGTCTAACCGGCGGGTGCAGATGAGCAGCACCGGCTCGATCGTCCCGCTGTCGCCGCGCGATTACGACGCGGTTCTATTCGATCTCGACGGAGTGCTGACGCAGACCGCCGCGGTGCACGCGGCAGCGTGGAAGCAGCTGTTCGACGATTTTCTGAAGCGGCGGGCGGCGGAAACGGGCGAGACTTTCGTGCCGTTCGACGCCGAGCTCGACTACCTGCGCTACGTCGACGGCAAGCCGCGTCAGGACGGCGTCGTCTCCTTCCTGGCGTCCCGCGGCATCGAGCTGCCGTTCGACGCGCCGCCAGGCGCTCCGGACGCGCCTAGCGTCGGCGCGCTCGGCAGGCTCAAGGATCGGTACTTCATGCAGAGGCTCGAGCGCGACGGTGTCGAGACGTTCGCGCCTTCGATCGCGCTCGTGCGCTCGCTGCGCGAGCAGGACGTCAAGACCGCAGTGGTCTCCTCGAGCAAGAACTGCGCGGCCGTGCTCGCGGCCGCCGGCATCGACGACCTGTTCGACGCGCGGGTGGACGGGCTCGACCTGTCGCGGCTGGGGCTCGACGGCAAGCCGGCGCCGGATGCGTTTCTCGAGGGCGCGCGCCGCCTGCGCGCGGAGCCCTCTCGCTGCGTCATCGTGGAGGACGCGATCGCGGGCGTCGCGGCGGGACGGTCGGGGCGATTCGGGCTCGTGATCGGCGTAGATCGCAGCGGGCAGTCGGTTGCGCTGCGCGAAGCGGGCGCGGACGTCGTCGTGCTGAGCCTCGCGCAGGTGTGTGTGCTGACGGAGCCGCCGTCGGAGTGGTCGCTGGCCTGTGACGGCTTCGATCCGGAGCGCGAGGGGATCCGGGAGTCCCTGGCCACCCTCGGCAACGGCTTCTTCGAGACGCGCGGCGCGGCACCGTGGGCACGCGCGGACGGCGTGCACTATCCCGGCACTTACATCGCCGGCGGATACAATCGCCTGCGCACCGACGTCGCCGGACGCGTCGTCGAGAACGAAGACCTCGTGAACTTCCCGAACTGGCTGCTCGTCGAGATCAGGATCGGCGACGGCGACTGGTTCGGCTTCGGCAGCGTGACGCTGCTTTCGTACCGGCAGGAGCTCGACCTGCGGCAAGGCCTGCTGCTGCGCCGGATCCGATTCGAAGACGCCGCGGGCCGGCGCTCGACGCTCGAGGAGAGGCGGCTCGTGTCGATGAGCGAGAAGCACCTGGCCGCGCTCGAGCTGACGCTGACGGCGGAAAACTGGTCGGGCACCGTGACGCTGCGCTCGGGTATCGACGGCACGGTCGTCAACGACGGGGCGAAGCTCTACCGCAAGTTCAACAACCGGCACCTGGACCCGCTCGCGGCGAGCGCCGACGGCGATCAGGTGTGCCTGCTCGTCCGCACGAGCCAGTCGGATCTGCACGTCGCAGAAGCGGCACGGACAAGAATCTGGATCGACGGCGAGCCGGCGGCGGCGGACAGGCGGCTCGTGCGCGAGGCGGCGTTCATCGCTCACGAGCTCGACGTCGTGCTCGAGCCCGGCCGCAAGCTGCGCCTCGAGAAGCTCGTCGCCGTGCACACGTCGCGCGATCACGCGATATCCGAAGCGAGCCTCGCCGCGAGCAAGGGCGCCGCGCGGGCGCCCGATTTCGAGCGGGCGCTGGCAGACCACGTGCTCGTGTGGAAGCATTTGTGGCGCCGCTTCGGCGTGCACCTGGAGCCCGCCGGCGGCAGCTTTCCGCTGAACGTTCCGATGCTGCTGCGGCTCAATACTTTTCATCTGCTGCAGGCCGTGTCGCACAACTCGATCGCTCTCGACATCGGCGTGCCGGCACGCGGCTGGACCGGCGAAGCGTACCAGGGACACATCTTCTGGGACGAGCTGTTCATCTTCCCGTTTCTGAACATGCGCACGCCGGAAATCACCCGATCGCTGCTGCTGTACCGCTACCGCCGCCTGCCGGAAGCGCGGGCCGCGGCTCGCAACGAGGGCTTTGGCGGAGCAATGTTCCCGTGGCAGAGCGGCAGCGACGGCCAGGAGGAGACTCAGGAGCTGAACCTGAACCCGCACTCCGAGCGCTGGATCGCGGACAATACATACCTGCAGCGCCACGTCGGCAGCGCGATCGCCTACAACGTGTGGCAGTACTTCCAGGTCACGCGCGACCTCGAGTTTCTGCAGTTCTACGGCGCCGAGCTGTTTCTCGAGATCGCGCGTTTCTGGTCGAGCATCGCGATTTTCGATTCGGAGCGCGGCCGATACGAGATCCATGGCGTCATGGGGCCCGACGAGTTCCACGATGCGTATCCCGGCTCCGCAACGCCCGGCCTCAACAACAACGCGTATACGAACGTCATGGCCGTCTGGGTACTGCGGCACGCGCTCGAGGTGCTCGATCTGCTGCCGGACATCCGCCGCGCGGAGCTGACGTCGAGACTTCGCCTGTCGGCGGACGAGATCGAGCGCTGGCGCGACGTCGGCAGCAGGATGTTCGTGCCGTTTCACCGCGACGCGGAGGGCAACGAGATCATCAGCCAGTTTGAAGGCTACGAAGCGCTCGAGGAGCTCGACTGGGAGACCTACCGCCTGCGTTACGGCAACATCCAGCGTCTCGAGCTGATACTCGAAGCCGAGGGCGATAGCGCCAATCGGTATAAGGTGTCGAAGCAGGCGGACGTGCTGATGCTCTTCTACCTGTTCTCGTCGGACGAGCTGCGGGACCTTTTCGCCCATCTCGGTTACACATTCGAGTACGAAACGATCCCCCGCAACGTCGCGTATTACGACCGGCGCTCTTCGCACGGCTCTACGCTGTCACGGGTCGTCCACGCGTGGGTGCTCGCGCGGTCGGATCGCCCGCGGGCCATGACTTTCTTCGCCGAAGCGCTGCAGAGCGACGTCAGCGACATCCAGCAGGGAACGACGGCCGAGGGTGTGCACCTCGGCGCCATGGCCGGGACGGTTGACCTGGTGCACCGGGTATCGACCGGTATCGAGGTGACCGGCGACGTGCTGCGGCTGAATCCCCAGCTGCCGCAGGAGCTCGCGCGGCTGGACATGCGGATCCGCTATCGCGGGCAGTCGCTCGACCTGAAGCTGACGCCGGAGCGGCTCACGGTGCGCTGCCGCGAGGCCGGCGCCGAGCCTATCATGCTCGGCTTCAACAACGAGGTGTACGAGTTTCCCGGCGGCAGCACCCGCATCTTCGATCTGCAATAGTATCCGGACAGCATCTCGACCGCGGCCGGCTGCGGGAAACCCCGAAGCATCGCCGGGATCGGCTCGCGTGACGGCCCGGGATGGAATAAGCACCGCGCCCCGTTCGTCTTCCTCAGCAGGAAAGGTCAACGGGCTATGCCATGGGACGCTCTCGCGTGCTGGTCGTCGACGACAAAGAAGACGTGGCGAACGCATTCGCCGCCGTGCTGCAGATCAACGGCTACGACGCCGCCGTCGAAACCGACGGCCGAGCCGCGCTGGCGAGAGCCGTCGCCACTCGGCCCGATGCCGTGCTGCTCGACCTCGGCCTGCCCGGCATGTCAGGGCACGACATCTGTCGGCACATCCGCAAGGAGCCGGGCTGGGGAACCGAGGTCCTGGTCGTCGCAATCACGGGCTGGGCAAGGGAGTCCGACAGACTCAGCGCGCGCGCTGCCGGATTCGACCACTACCTGCTGAAGCCGGTGGAGTTCGAGACGGTCGACGCGCTGCTGCGAGCCGCGGCCCGCCGCGGCGGCGCGGCGACTCTGGGGGCGGCCACTGCCAGTGCGCGCAGGTGCGCATGCGCGTGCGGCGGCTAGGTGGAAGCGGCCTCTTCGTGAACGCTACCCCGCACCCGCAACCGTATTAGAATGCAACGGAGGGGTGAGTGCCGGCTGGCCATTCGGCCGGTCTGACCGCGGAGCAGGCGCTGCGGTCACTGGAGGGCTGGCGTGCAAAACTCGGCGGCGTCGGATGCGCGTGATCCAGCGATCCGGGTTCTATTGGCCGCCGAACGGCCCTCCGCGTCGACACTGGCCGGCCTGATCGGCGAACGGCTCTCGGTCGTATCCGTCGTCTCCGATGGGGCGGGGCTGCAGTCCGCAGCAAGGCACGGCGAATACGACCTCGCGATCATCGATAGTCGGCTGCGGTGGAGCAGGGTCGAGGATTCGCTCCGGCAGCTGAAGACGGCTCAGCCCGATCGGCCGGTGATTCTGTACACGGCGTCCGCGAACGAGGAGGCCGCGGCTCGGGCGCTCGAGAGCGGTTTCGACGATTACGTCGCCGCGGGGCAGGAGCGGCGGCTCCCCGTCGTCGCCGCCGCGTGTCTTGCCCGCTCCGCGCAACGCGGCGTCAGACGTGCGCTGAGCGAACGCGAACGCAGCGAGGCTGCGATCCGCCGCAGCGAGAGGCAGGCGCGCTTCCTCGTTCGCCTGTTCGACCTGACGCGCCCCCTCGAAGATCCCGAGGAGATCGCCGAGGTGACGATGCGGCTGCTCCGCGAGGAGCTCGACGCCGATCGTTGCGGCTACGGCGAGGTCGAGCCGGACCCGGCGTTCATCAGGTTTACCGCGATCGCCAGTGCGCCCGGGGTCGCTTCTCCGTACGGCCGGTTCCGCGTGTCGGACTTCGCCGGTATCGAGGCGGCGCTGGCCGTGCAGTCGCGCCGGCCTTTCGTCGTCGAGGATTCGGAGGCGCACCTGCCGCGGAGCGCCGCCCGCGAGATTTACCGGCAGATCCCGGTGCGGGCGCTGATCGCGGTCCCGATCGTCAAGGGCGGGCGATTCGTGGCATCGGCCGGCGTTCACATGCTGTCGCCGCGCAAATGGAGCGACGACGAAATCGAGCTCGTGGCTCTCGTCGCGGAGCGGCTGTGGGAAACCATGGAGCGGGCGCGCGTCACCCGCGCGTTGCGCGAAAGCGAAGCGGAGTTCCGCACGCTGTTCCAGCTGTCCGCGGTGGGAGTCGCCCAGGCCGATCCGGTGAGCGGGAAGTATGTCCGCGCGAATCGCCGCTTCTGCGAGCTCACGGGTTACTCGGAGGAGGAGCTTCGCGAGCTGACGTTCAACGAGCTCACGCATCCCGAGGACCGCGAACGCAATTCCGCCGCCATCGACGCCGTCCGCCGCGGCGAGACACAGCGCTGGGACATCGAGAAGCGCTATGTCCGCAAGGACGGGCGGACTGTATGGGTACACGTGTCCGGCCAGTTCATGGCGGACGGAGCCGGCGTGCCGTACCGCCTGATAGCGAACGCGGTCGATGTCACGGACCGCAAGCAGGCGGAGCAGGCCCTGCTCGCCAGCAGGCGGCAGCTGCAGCTCGTCACCGACGGGGCGCCGATTCTGCTCGCGAACTGCGGCACCGATTACCGCTTCAAGTTCGTCAACGAGGCGTACGCGCAGAGGGTCGGGAAGAAGCCGGCCGAGATCATCGGGCGCACGATGGCGGAGGTGCTCGGCGAAGAGGCATTCGCGCAGATCAAGCCGCACGCGGACCGTGCGCTCGCCGGCGAGCGCAACGAGTTCGAGGCCGAAGTGTACTATCGCGATCTCGGCCGTCAGTGGATCCGCTCGGCGAACGCTCCGGAGCGCGACGAGCAGGGCAACGTCGTCGGCTGGGTTGCAGCCGTCATCAACATCACCGATCGTAAACGCGCCGAAGAGGCGCTGCACGAGGCGGACAGGCGCAAGAACGAGTTCCTGGCCGTGCTCGGTCACGAGCTCCGCAACCCGCTTGCGCCGCTGCAGACGGGGGTCGAGCTGCTCAAGGCTGCCGCGCACAAGCCGGACATCGTGCAGAGCGCGAGCGCGATGATGGAGCGTCAGCTCGGGCATCTGATCCATCTCGTCGACGATCTGCTCGATCTGTCGCGGATCAGTCGCGGCGAGATCGCGCTGCGGCGCAATCCGCTGGAGCTGAAAGCCGTCATCGATGCGGCCGTGGAGCTCACGAGGCCGACCCTTTCGCTCCGGCGCCACGAGCTGGACGTGCGGCACACGGGCGAGCGCCTTACCGTCGACGGGGACTTCGAGCGGCTGACACAGGTCGTCGGCAATCTGCTTTCCAACGCTGGCAAGTACACGGCCACCGGCGGCAGGATCAGTGTCAGCACGGCAACGGAGGACGGCGCGGCGCTCGTGCGCGTCGCGGATACCGGCTACGGCATCCCGCCCGAGAAGCTCGACAGCGTGTTCGAGATGTTCAGCCAGGTGCCCGAGCACCGGCTGCACACCGGTGGCGGAGGTCTCGGCATAGGGCTGGCGCTGTCGAAGCAGATAGTGACGCTGCACGGCGGTTCCATAGAAGCGAAAAGCGAAGGTCTCGGGCGCGGCAGCGAGTTCATCGTCAGGCTGCCGCTCGTGGACGCCGTGCCCGATCGGGCGCCGGCCGAAAGGCGTCTGAACGGCACGGCTGCCCCGGAATCGCGGCGGGTGCTGGTGGTCGACGACAACGCCGACGCGGCGGAAGGCCTGCGACTGATCCTCGACATGAAAGGCCACCGGGTCGAAGCCGTTCACGACGGGCCAGCGGCCCTGAAGGCCTTCGAGGCGTTCGATCCCGACGTCGTGCTGCTCGACATAGGGCTGCCGGAAATGGACGGACTCGAGGTTGCGCGGCGCATGCGGGCGCTCCCCGGCGGCGACCGCGTTGCGCTCTATGCCTTGACCGGATGGGGGCAGGACAAGGACAGGCAGCGGGCACTCGAGTCCGGCTTCGACGATCACCTGACCAAGCCCGTCAACGCCGCGCGGCTGGCAGCGCTGGTCGCGCGTCGCCGCGCGCGCTGAACGCCGCTCCACACGCGAGGCTCCGCCGCTTCCGGCGGGCAAAAAGAACCCGGCCGAAGCCGGGTACAGGTCCCCATTCGCGGGAGAGTGTCGTTGTTCGGATCAGCAGGCCATGATCACGGCTATGATGAGCAGGACGTACGTGATCGCTCCCACGGACAGCTCGAATCGACCGCTGGATTCGCTCAAGCTGTCATATTTCGGGTTTTCGGCGGGCGATGCCATTTCCGAGTGAAAAGGGCCGCGAAGCGTTGCGAGCGTGGAGCACATTATCGTTCGCGTACCGATCCCGTGATGCGACCTGGATCACGCTCCCGTGTAGGTGTATCGACTAATCGAGAGGCAGGGCGGGGTTAGCTTCCGAACCTACAGAATTGTCGGCCGACTCTCCTACTGCCAGTCGCAGAGCCCGCCGAACGGCGGGCGTTCGGGTGACGTAGAAAACGCTCCCCGCGCAACGAGCCTCCCCATGCTCGCAAAGGTGGTCGACGTCGTTTTGCCGGAGGCTCCCGCCGGCCGCCAGTGAGCGGTCCGGCTGGCGCTCGAAATGGAAGTGCGGCGCGAGCAACTTACTTCCTGAGCGGCACAATCACCACGTGACTACCGGGTTGTTTTGCGCTTCACTGGGCGCGCAAGATGGTCTTGCTCACGATACAAGTCGGCAGAGAAGTGCGAATTCTGGCGAGCATTTAAGGATATACGGCTCGGTTTTCTGTCGTTTTTTACTCACGCATGTCCGAACAGGGGGGATACTACTTATGGGCAACAGTCCGTTGCGCATTGCGATCGCGGCCATTCTGGCCGGTGCGACCGGTACCGCATCGCAGGGCGTTCTAGCACAGGGTGGCGCGCTCGAAGAGATCGTCGTCACCGCCACGCGCCGAGCGCAGGATCTTCAGGAGGTGCCGGTCTCGATCGTCGCTCTGACGGGCGACAACCTGGAATTGCAGGGTCTCGACAGCCTGGAGGACGTCGGCAACTACATCCCGAACATCAACATCCAGGGCGGCGGCGGCGGCACGAGCCAGCCGCAGTTCAGGGTCCGAGGGCTGCCCAACGTCGGTGTCTACATCGACGGAGTATGGCAGGTCGGAACGGCGGGCTTCCTGACGCAGGACTTCGTCGACGTCGATCGAATCGAGGTGCTGCGCGGTCCCCAGGGCACGACCTACGGCCGCGACTCCGTGGGCGGGGCGATCCGTATCTGGACGCGGCAGCCGGGCGATGAGCTGGCCGCCAATGTCAGCGCCACGGTCGGCTCGTACGATCGGCGTGACGTCAAGATGTCGGTCGACGTGCCGATCACGGATAACCTGAAGACGAAGTGGACGGGAGCGAGCCTTTATCGCGACGGCTACATTCAGGGCCTCGACGTCAACCGCCAGTTCGGCGAGAACGACCAGACGGTGTTCCGCGGCGACATGCTGTGGGAGCCGACCGACTCCTTGAGCTTCCGCCTGAACTACTCGACCGACGAGCTGGAGATGACGGAGCCGCGCGTCCAGGACGCGATTTTCGACACGTCGCAGACGGCGTTCCAGAGCTGGGGCGTGCAACCGGCACGTTACTACGGCCTTGCGATCGAGGGCGCCATAGCGCGCGGTGCCGCCAACGAGGTGGCCGGCCTCGATCCGTACGAGCCGGAATTCATGCAGGCGGGGTATCCGGGCGGCAAGGTCGGCAAGTGGCAGAACCGTTCGAATACCATCCTGCCGACGACGGTCGAGCACGAGCAGACGGCGCTCGACGTCAATTGGGCCATCACCGACTCGATCGGCGTGCAGTTCCTGAGCGCCTGGACGGAACAGGACGTCGACAGCTTCGTCGACTGGGACAACAGCCCGTACACCCTGGTCGAGGATCTGAACCGCAGCAGACTGGAGCTGTTCAGCGAAGAGATCCAGATCTCGGGCGGCGGTGACCGCGTGAACTGGGTCGTGGGCCTGTACTACTGGGATCAGGAATCCATCTCGCGCAACGCTCGCTTCTACATCGACGAGTTCCGCACGCTCCCGGGCCACGCGACGCCGCAACTCTCCTTCGACGACGTCTACGCGTCGCAGCGCTGCATGAACCTGCTGAACGACGCGTTGAACCCGCTCGCGAACTCGGGGCCCGTAACGATCCCCGGCGGCGTCGTGATCGACGAGAGCGATCCGCGGTACCCGAGGCAGCTCGCCACGTGCCAGCGCAACGTCTACGACTCGTTCAACTCCTACCAATACGATCAGCACAACTTCAACGATCAGGACGGGTATGCGGTTTTCGCCGAAACGACGATTTCGCTGACGGATACTCTGGATCTGACCATCGGCGTGCGTCACCACGATCAGACGAACGAGTCGGGCGCCATGCAGGCCATTCCGGGCGTGACGGCGCCGCGGCCGGCCACGACGAACATGCTGCACACGGGCGGCGATCCCTTCGCCGGCATCCGCGGGCCGGCACGCATGGTCGAGTTCGACGAGGTCACGACGAAGTTCGCGCTGCAGAAGCAGTTCACGGACGACATCATGGGTTACGTCAGCTACTCGGAGGGGTTCGACTCGGGAGGCATCTCGACGGTGACGGCGGGCACCACACAGCTCCGGTTCCCTTACGATCCGCAGATCATCGAGAACACCGAGATCGGTATCCGTTCGGATCTGGCTAACGGTCGGGTGCGCCTGAACGCGACGTACTTCGATTCCGACTGGCTGAACATTCAGAACGTCGGCGTCGTCCGCGATGCGAACGGCAATGAGCTCCCGCAGCTGGCCACGACGAACGTCGGCGAAGCGAACGCCAGCGGTCTCGAGCTCGAGCTGACTGTGCTCCCGACGGACAATCTGACGCTGAATGTGAACGTCGGTCTGCTCGACACGGAGTACGTCGACATCGCCCGAGGCACGTTCGCGCTCGACGAGACCACGGAGTTCGCGCAGGCGCCGGACCTGACCTATAACATCGGCGTGCAGTACGTGGCTGATCTGATGAGCGGCGGCTCTTTGACGACCCGCGTCGACTACGCGTACTCGGATCAGTTCTGGCGCTCGCTGCCATTCCTGCGCATGGACTGGTACAGCGGGGACCGCGGACCGGTTCCGGCGGGCTATGACGAGAGCGGCGATTGGGCTACCGTCAACGCACGCGTCATTTACCAGCCGGCAAACGAAGACTGGTCGGTGGCCTTGTTCGGCACGAACCTGACGAACGAGTACATGCTGAACTCGGGCTTCTTCCACGGCATCTGGGGCTACAACTTCGGCACGGTAAGCCGTCCTCGCGAAGCCGGCCTGACGTTCAACTTCAACTTCTAACGACCGAAAACGGAGCAATCCGGACGCCGGCGATCCGGACGGATCGCCGGCGTTCTTGTCTGTGCGCCCGTCACGTGCGCCTGCCCCCGCTCGATGCGGGTGCGCCGGACAATGGCGCGCGCGTCGTGTCCGGCGATGCCGGCGATCGCGTCGGGGATGCGAAAGCTGCCGAGTAGCCGCCGTTCGCCCGAGTGGTCGCACACCCTTCGTATACAATGTACAAAGAGCGCACCGGCCGACATGGTGCGCCGCCACAACGGTTGCGGAGCGGGGATCAGCAACGAGGGCCGGGCCATGCCATGCTCAAGGGGGATCGCTGCATGCTTAGCCGTTCTGCTCTGTCCGAGGCCGTGCGCTCGTTGTGCAACGAGGGCCGCAAGCCACAGCACTTCGCATTGGGTACGGTAGCCGCTCTGGCGGTGCTGGGAGGGGTCGCGGAAGCTCAGGACCTCGAGGAAGTCACGGTAACGGGATCGCGCCTGCGCCGCGACGGCATGTCCACGCCGACGCCGGTCACGGCCGTCGACAGGGACGAGATGCGCGCTATGGCGCCGACGTTGCTGATGGACGCGCTCAGCCAACTGCCCCAGTTTCGCGACAACGACACGTCCCAGACCGGCAGCATCTTCTCGACCGGCGGCTCCAACAGCGTGAACCTGCGCGGCATCGGCTCGAACAGGACGCTGACGCTGCTCAACGGGCGGCGGATGGTCAGCGGCCAGCAGACCGGCACGATCGACATCGCGATGATCCCGACGGCCTTGATCGATCGCGTCGAGGTGGTGACGGGCGGCGCATCGG
Source organism: Gammaproteobacteria bacterium (assembly GCA_016927175.1). GTDB lineage: Bacteria > Pseudomonadota > Gammaproteobacteria > Steroidobacterales > Rariloculaceae > ZC4RG20. The sequence continues at coordinate 11,534 of JAFGNC010000208.1, forward strand.
CCGCGTACGGATCGGACGCGATCAGCGGCGTGACGAATTTCATCCTCGACACGGACTACGATGGCTTCCGGGGCAACGTGCAGACGGGGCAGACGGCTAGGCAGGATCACGAAAGCTTCCAGGTCGAGGTCGCGGCGGGCACCGAGATCGGTGAGAACGGCCACCTGATCGCATCCGCCGACTACTACGAGGTGGACGGTGTTTACGGCTTACACGATCGCGCCTGGGGGCAGCAGGGCTGGGCGCTGATCACGGGGCCCGCCGGGACGGAACCGCGCCGTTTCTACGCTCAGGACGTCCACTCGCGCACGATCACGCGCGGCGGCATCATTCCCTCGGGGCCGCTCGCCGGCACGCAGTTCATCGACGGCGAGGCCGTTCCGCTCAGTCAGGGAGAGGCGCACGGCACCGTCATGATCGGCGGCGGCAATCCGGACATGGAGATCGACTGGGCCTCGCTCGCGCCGGACGACGAGCGCAGCAGCGTCTTCGCTCACTACAAGCACGACCTCGGCGGCGACAGGGAGGTGTTCGTGCAGGCGCTGAAGGGCTACCACTCCGTCACGTCGACGCCGATACCGACCGGCTTTGCGCCGGCCTGGTCGACCGAGGTGTTCGTCGACAACCCCTACCTGCCGGAATCCGTGCGCGATCAGATGATCGATCTCGGCCTCGAAAGCGTCCCGTTCAATCGGGTCTACGAGCAGCTCGCCGCAACGCGCCGTGTCGAGGACGAGACGACGTCGCTTACATTCGGGTTCGAAGGCGAGGTCGGCAATGATCTGTTTCTGAGCGCGTATTACCAGTGGGGCGAGAACATCGAGGTCGCCGACTACAACGCGAACTATCAGCTGCCGCGCACCGATCGCTTCTACCGCGCGCTCGACTCGGCCATCGACCCGGACACGGGCCGGATCGCGTGCCGCGCGAACATTCCCGCATTCGGCGGCCTGACGCCGGAGCAGGAAGCGCAGGTCAGCAAGACCAACGAGCAGGCCGGCGTCACGGTGTATGCCGATCCTCTCAGCAACTCGATGTGCATTCCGTTCAATCCTTTCGGAAAAGACCTTCCTCAGGAAGTGGTCGACTACATCGCCGGCAGCGGCAATTACCACCGCATGGAGCTGAGGCAGGACGTCTTCGACATCGCGCTGCAGACGACGCTCGGCGAGAACAGACAGTCGGGGCCGATTTCGCTCGGCGGCGGATTTGCCTACCGCGAGGAGCGGATGCACCAGGACGCGTTCGGCACGAGCCGCGACCCGCGTTATCTCCCGGGCTTCGGCGTCTTCAGCAGCTTCGTCGACCCTGACGATCAGATCCCGATCAGAGGCATGCCGACCTTCGTTCGCGACCGCGGACTGTTCTACAGCGGTAATCCGAACAGCCAGGGCGTGATTCAAGGCGAGTACGACGTGTGGGAGGTCTTCGCCGAATCGATCATTCCCATTCTCGGCGGCGCCGACGGTTCGGTGGACCTGCATCTCGCCGCGCGTTACGCCGACTACGCCGGCAGCGGCGGCGTCTGGGCCGGCAAAGCGGGTCTCGACTGGCAGGCGACGGAATCGCTTCGATTCCGCGGCACCTGGTCGCGGGATACGCGCGCCGGCACGCTGTCGGAACGTTTCGACACGCAGACGGGCGGCACCGGAATCGCCGCCGGCGAGGACCCGCTCGTGCCGAGCGCGCCGGCCTACGTCGCGGAGCTGACCACGGGCGGTAATCCGCAGATCAGGCCGGAGATCGCCAATACGACTACGGCGGGCATGGTCTGGCAGCCGGGCTGGGCCGAGAATCTGAGCCTATCGCTCGACGTCTACGACATCGAGATCGAGGATGCGATCGACCAGCTCGGGACGCAGGAAATCCTCGACCGCTGCTATATTCAAGGCGCGCAGGACATCTGCTCACTGATCACTCGCGTCGACGCGGATCCGCCGCTGATCCGGAACATTTTCAACGTCTACGTGAACGTGTCGGAAGCAATCACGAGAGGCGCGGATCTCGAGGTCAGCTATGCCCGGCCGATCAACCTCGTCGGCGGCGACGCCGAGTCGATCGCCTTCCGATTCTTTGCGAACTATCTGGACGAGGTCTCGTTCGGCTTTGCCGGGGTCGAGGCGGTCAACGAGGCGGGGGCGCTGGACTATCCGGAGTGGCTCGCGACAGGCTCCTTCGTTTACACGCGCGGCCCCTTCAGCATGATGGTGCAGACGCGGTACCGTGATGCGACGGTCCGAAACATATTGTGGACCGAAGGCGTCGACATCGAGGACAACAGCGTGGCCTCGCGCACCTATACGAACCTGAATCTGTCCTACGACTTCGAGTGGGGCGGAACGAGCGCCCAGGCGTATTTCTACGTCGGCAATCTGTTCGACGAGGATCCGCCGTTGCTGGCCGGCGGCGTAGGCGGCACCTCGGGCCGGGCGGCCTACACCAACACCGGAATTTTCGACGTGCTCGGAAGGACCTTCACGGTCGGCCTGCAGGTCGGCCTGTAGCCGGGCATGACGGAGGAGCGGGACGACTTCATAGGTATCTATGAGAACGCCATAAGCAGGGAAGACTGCGACCGAATCATCAGGGACAGCGAGAGGTTTTTCGAGACCTCGCCGAGGGAGCACGTCCTCGCAGGCGCAAAGCAGACGCCGATGCTCGAGTTCACGAGGCTCGACTTTTCCTTCAATGCGTCCGTGCATTTGCCGGAGGTGGCGAAGATCGTCGACGAGGCCTTGCACCGTTGCATCCTGCGGTACGGCGCCAGGTACTTCGTGACCAGACAGCTCAAGGCGTCGACGAAAGAGGTCAAGATACAGAAGACGCCGCCGAGGGGCGGCTATCACTTCTGGCATTGCGAAAGCTTCAACAAGGACACGGGCAACAGAGCGCTGGCGTGGATGATCTATCTCAACGACATCCCTCAGGGCGAAGGCGAGACGGAGTTCATCTGGCAGAAGCTCAGGGTGCAGCCCGAAGCGGGCAAGTGCCTGCTATGGCCGACGCAGTTCACCCACACGCACCGCGGCAATCCGGTCTACTCGACGACCAAATACATCGCGACGGGGTGGTATACGTTCGACTGGTAGTGCGCGGGCTTCGTCGGGATCGCGCGGCCGCGCTAAGCACGCCGTCTTTCCGATGGACACCGAGGTCCAGCCGACCGACGCCGTCATTCGCCCGACAGTCGTTCACGGCCGCGTCGGGCGCGTTGCTAAGCTGCTGTTTTGAATGGCGCTCCCTACGAGACTCGAACTCGTGTTTCCGCCTTGAGAGGGCGGCGTCCTAGACCGCTAGACGAAGGGAGCGCGGGTACTTAGGCTCGGCGAGGGCTGCTATGATAGCGATCATTTCAACCCGGTCAAACACACGGAAGCTGATTGAACTCAGAGGACCCTAAGGCTCGGCCCCGGCCTCCCAGGATCGTCCCGCGCGCCGAGCACACCGTCAGCCGGGCGGACGTCTCCAGTAACGCTTTGAAAGTGCTGTACCGGCTCAAGAATGCCGGGTACTCGGCATTCCTGGTCGGAGGCGGCGTCCGCGATCTGCTGCTCGGGCGCCATCCCAAGGACTTCGACGTCGTTACGGATGCCCACCCGGAGCAGGTGAACCAGCTTTTCCGCAACTGCCGCCTGATCGGCCGGCGGTTCAGGCTTGCGCACGTGCGTTTCGGCCGGGACATCATCGAGGTCGCGACGTTTCGGGCGACCGGCACCAACGGCAACGGCAACGGCCCCGGGGAAGGGGAGGACGACCGCAGCCACTCCGACAGCGGCCGCATCCTGCGTGACAACGTCTACGGCTCGATCGACGAGGACATCTGGCGGCGCGATTTCACGGTCAACGCGCTGTACTACAACATTGCCGATTTCACGCTGTGGGATTACACGAACGGCCTCGAGGACATCAAGAGCCGAACGCTGCGCCTGATCGGTGACCCGGTCACGCGCTACCGGGAGGATCCGGTCCGGATGCTGCGCGCGGTAAGGCTCGCGGCCAAGCTCGACTTCCACATCGCGCCGGAGACCGAGGCGCCGATCCGCGAGCTCGCGGAGCTGCTGAAGGACGTGCCGCCGGCGCGCCTGTTCGACGAGGTGCTGAAGCTGTTCCACGCCGGCGCGGCGTTGAAGAGCTTCGAGATGCTGCGCGAGTACCATCTGTTCCATTATCTGTTCCCGGCGACGTCGGCAGTGCTGAACGAGCCGGACGGCGCCGCCGCGCTCGAGTTCGTTCGCGAGGGTCTGAAGAACACGGACGAGCGGGTCCGCGAGGACAAGCCGGTTACACCGATGTTTCTGTTTGCCGTTTTCCTGTGGCCGCCGATCAAGAAGCTGGCGGAGGAACTGCGCGGGGAAGGCCTGTCGCCGGTCATGGCGCTGAACGAGGCCTCGCACCGGATCGTGGCCGAGCAGCAGCTGCACATCACGTTCCCGAAGCGCTTTGCGATCCCGATGAAGGAGATCCTGGCGATGCAGTCGCGCTTCGAGAATCGGCGCGGTCCGCGTGCGGCCAAGCTGCTGGAGCACAAGCGCTTCCGCGCAGCGTACGACTTTCTGCTGTTGCGGGCTCGCTGCGGCGAGGCGGACGCTGAGATCGCCGATTGGTGGACCAAGGCCCAGGAGCTGCCGCCGGAGCAGCAGCGCGAGGCGCTCGGCGGCGGCAAGAAGAAGCGCCGCAGGCGCTCCAAGTCCCGGCGCGGCCGCGCCGGTGCCGGCGGCGCGTTCGACGCAGCCTGAGGGTTGGAAGCTGCGGCCGGGAAGCCGTAAAGTCCTGACACTGGCCTC
>JAFGNC010000209.1 GCA_016927175.1 Gammaproteobacteria bacterium
CGAAAAAGGGCCCTGACCCCTTTTCGGTTGGAAAAGGGCCCTGACCCCTTTTCGCGTTGCCGCTTTTCAGTCCGCGTCGGGCTGATTTTCCGGCGCGGCGCGCACGAACGCATCGAGCGTCGCCAGATGGTCGGCCACGCGGACCAGCGTCGGGTAGGCGCCGAGGTCGCACGCGAGCGCGCGGGCGTTGTAGACCTGCGGCGCGAGCATCACGTCGGCGATCGTGACGCCGTCGCCGTAGCAGTAGCGGCCCCCGCTCCACTGCGCGAGACGCGCCTCGAGGGCACGGAAACCGTCCGCGATCCAGCGGCGCGACCAGGCGGCGACGCCGTCCTGATCGAGACCGAGCTCGTCGGCGAGATACCGGCGCACGCGCAGATTGTTCAGCGGGTGAATGTCGCACGCGACGATCTGCGCCAGCGACTGCACACGCGCGCGCTCCGCCGGATCCCGCGGAATCAGCCGCGGCTCCGGGAAACGCGCGTCGAGATACTCCACGATCGCGAGCGACTGCGTGACGATCGTGCCGTCGTCGTCGAGCGCCGGCACGAGCCCCTGCGGGTTCACGCCGAGGTAGTCCGGCCGGCGGTGCGCTCCGCCGTCGCGGATCAGGTGCACGGGCACGAGCTCGTAAGCGCAGCCTTTCAGGTTCAATGCGATGCGGGCGCGGTAAGCTGCCGAGCTGCGGTAGTAGGAGTAGAGCTTCATCGCGGCATCGGGCGCCGCCGCCCGGCGCGCGTCGCGTCAGGCCCCTGCCCGTCGCCCGCCGCGCCGGCGCGGGTGGCGGCCGTGCCGCGCTCGCCGCGAACGAAGGCGCGCGCTTCCTCGAGACGCTCCGGCGTGCCGACGTCGATCCACAGCCCGTCGTGCCGCACGCCGCGCAGCGTGCCCCGCGCGAGCGCGGCGTCGAGGATCGGCTTCAGCGGCCTGCGGCCGGGCTCGAAGCCGCGGAACAGCGCCGGGTCGAGCAGCGCGATGCCGCCGTAGGTGAGCCGGGGGCCGTCGCCGCGCAGGATGCCGCGCCCGTCGACCGCGAAATCTCCTCGCGGGTTGTGCTCGGGGTTCGGCACGAGCACGAGCACGCCTTCCGCGCCGTCGAGCGCGAGCGCCGCATAATCGAAGTCGGTCAGCACGTCCGCGTTGACGAGCAGGAAGGGCTCGCGGCCGAGCCGCGGCAGCGCGCGCAGGATGCCGCCGCCCGTCTCGAGCGGCTCCGGACCTTCGTCGCTGTACTCGAGCGTCATGTGCCAGCGGCCGCCGTCGCCGAGCGCGCGGCGGATCGCATCGCCGTGCCGTGACACGTTGACGACCGCGCCGGTCACGCCCGCCGCCGCGAGTCGCTCGAGCTGACGGCCGATCAGCGTGACGCCGCCGACGTCGAGCAGCGGTTTCGGCACATCCCGCGTCAACGCGCCCATGCGCGTGCCGAGACCGGCAGCGAGCACCATTGCCCTCACGACGGGGCCTTCATGGTGGGGTCAGCACGACGGGGTTCTACGGCGAGGTCTGCGGGCAGCATTCGGGCGCGGCGTTCCGGGTTCGGCAATCGGTCGAGCAGTCCGCGCAACCAATTGAAGGGCCATATGATCTGTGCCATTGTAGCCGCCTTTACGCGGCTCTTGCCCGTGCCCCGACGCAAACTCGCCTCCGCTCTTCCGCTGCTGCTCTCAGTCCTCGCTCCGCCGATCGTATCGGCCGAGCAGCTTTGCCTGCCCGACCCTTCCGTGATCCGGCTGCAGCAGCAGCCGCTCTTCGCGCCGGTGACGACGCCGCCGAGCGACGAGATCGAGATCAGCGCGGGGCGCGTCGACGCCGGCAGCGACAGCGGCGCGGTGCTGTCGAACCAGGTCGAAGTCAATTACGGCGAGCGCACTCTGGTCGGTGAGCGCGCCAGTTTCGATCGCGCGGCGCAGCGCGTCGAGATCGCCGGCCGCGTCACGTATCGGGATCCGGACGTGACCGTCTTCGGCGAGGACGCGGTGCTCGACGGCGCGAGCGAGGAAGTCATGTTCGGCCAGGCGGGCTTCGACATACCGGCGCGGCCCGCGCGGGGCTCGGCCGAGGGAATCCTGATCACTCCGGGCACGCTGAGCCTCGAGTCCGTGAACTTCACGACCTGCCCGGCCGACGACGTGGCGTGGCAGCTGATCGCGTCCGACCTGCTGATCGACGTCGAGGCGGGCTTCGCGACGGCGCGCGGCGTCAAGCTCGAGTTCAAGGGCGTGCCGATCCTGTACTCCCCGTACTTCACGTTCCCGATCGACGGCCAGCGCAAGAGCGGCTTTCTGACGCCGAACTTCGCCGAGCGCGACCGGACGGGCCTCGACCTGTCGATCCCGTACTACCTGAACCTGCGCCCGAACATGGACATGACGGTCGAGCCGCGTTACCTCAGCAAGCGCGGCGTGCAGCTGAACACCGAGTTCAGATACCTGCTGCCGGGCACCGACGGCACGCTGAACTTCAGCTGGCTGCCGGACGACGACGAGGCCGGCACGACGCGGCGCTACGTGAATCTGCAGCACGAGACCGCCTTCGCCGACGGATGGAGCGTCGTGACCGGCATCGAGCAGGTGTCGGACGAGGCGTATTTCGAGGACCTCGGCAACAGCCTGAGCGTAACGAGCCAGATCTATCTCGACCGCTACGTCGACGTGCAGTATGCGGCGCCGTACTGGATGCTGCGCTCGAGGCTGCAGAACTACCAGACGATCGACGATGCGATCGCGCCGGCGGACCGGCCCTACAAGCGCGTGCCGCAGGTGCTGTTCGAGGGCAACTGGAACGAAGGCATCTTCGGCTTCGACTCGCAGGCGGAGCTCGCGAACTTCGACCGCAGCGTCGGCACGACGGGCTGGCGCCTCGATTCGACCCAGGAGGTCAGCCTGCGGTTCGCGCGTCGCGGCATGTACCTGACGCCGGCGGTCGCGCTGCGCCAGACCAACTACTGGCTCGACGACACGCTGCCCGGCGAGGAGGACACGTTCAGCCGCACGCTGCCGGTAGCGAGCCTCGATGCGGGGCTCAAGCTCGAGCGCGAAGCCGGGCGCGGCGCGCGCTGGCTGCAGACGCTCGAGCCGCGGCTCCTGTACGTGCACGTGCCGTTCGAGGATCAGTCGAACCTGCCCGTGTTCGACACGATCCTGCCGGACTTCAACCTGATCCAGCTGTTCCGCAAATACCAGTTCGTCGGCCCGGACCGGATCAGCGACACGGATCAGCTCAGCTTCGGCCTGACGACGCGCCTGTACGACGAGCGCACCGGCGAGCAGCGGCTCGCCGCAACTTTGGGCCAGACGCGCTATCTAAGCGAGCAGGCGGTCAGCCTCCCGGGCAGCGAGCCGATCGACGCGGACGCGTCGGACTACATCGCCGAGCTGTCATTCGGGCTCAAGGATGCGTGGACGCTCGACGTCGGCTACCAATGGAACACCGACACGGAAAGGACGGCGCGGACCGAGACGCGCTTCGAGTACCGGCCGCAGGAGGACCGGCTTTTCGGTCTCGCCTACCGGTACCGGCGCAGCGTCCTCGAGCAGGGCGACCTGTCGCTCGTGTGGCCCGCGACCGATCGCTGGCGAGTGATCGGGCGCTACAGCTACTCGTTTCTCGAGAGCGAGCCGCTCGAGCAGTTCGTCGGGCTCGAGTACGACTCCTGCTGCTGGCGGCTGCGGGTCGTCGGGCGGCGCTTCGTCAGCCGCCGCACCGGCGAGTCCGACAGCTCGATCTCTCTGCAGCTCGAGCTGAAGGGTTTCAGCCAGCGCGCCACGCCCCCGGAAGAGCTGCTCGACCGTGGTATTCTGGGTTACAGAGGCATCAGCGGAACGACTCTCCAATGAATTTCAGCTCCAGCAAAGACTTGCGCGCCGCGATGCGGCGTTTTCGTGACGCCGCCGGCCGGGGCCGCCGTGCGGCGGCCAGCACGTTCGGCACGGCCCTGCTGTATGGCGCGGCCGCCGCCGCAGCCATGGCGCTCACGGCGCCGCGCACCGAAGCGCAGACGCGCGAGCTCGGCGCGAGCGGCGAGCTGCTCGACGGCATCGCCGCGGTCGTCGACGAAGGCGTCGTGCTGAAGAGCGAGCTGCAGGAGCGGCTCGCGCTGGTGGTCAACAACATCCGGCAGCAGCAGGCGCAGCAGCCGCCCGAGCAGCGCATGCAGCTGCCCCCGCTGGCGGTGCTCGAGGAGCAGGTGCTCGACCAGCTGATCCTGAAGGAGGTGCAGCTGCAGCGGGCGGACCGCCTCGGCATCAACGTCAGCGACCAGATGCTGAACCAGGCCCTGTCGAACGTCGCGCAGAACCTCGGCCTGTCGCTCGAGCAGCTGCCGGCGGCGCTCGCGTCCGAGAACATCGACTACGCCATGTATCGCGAAGACAGCCGCGACGACCTGATTCTCGACCAGCTCGAGCAGCGCGACGTGCTGAGCCGCATCTCGATCACGCCGCGCGAGCTCGAGCAGTGCCTGAACCGGACCGAGGCGTCGCAGCTGAACGAGCTCGACTACAACGTCTCCCATATCCTGATCGGCGTGTCGAACTCCGCGGACACGGCCGCCGTCGAGGAGGCGCGCCGGCGCGTCGACGAAATCTACGAGCGGCTCGAGGCGGGCGAGGATTTCGCGCAGCTCGCGCTTGCGTACTCCGACGCCCAGACGGCGCTCGAGGGCGGCAGCCTCGGGTGGCGTAAAGGCTCGCAGCTGCCGACGCTGTTCGCGGACACCGTGATCCGGATGGAGCCCGGCGAGTACTCCGATCCGATCCAGAGCGGCAGCGGCTTTCACATCGTCAAGCTGAACGAGGCGCGAGGCGCGCAGCGCGTCATGGAGGATCAGCTGCGCCTGCGGCACATCCTGATCACGCCGAACGAGATCCTGGACGACGACGCGGTGCGGCAGCGCCTGCTCGGCATCCGCGAGCAGATCCTCGGCGGCGACGAGTTCGGGCCGATCGCGCGCGCGGTCTCCGAAGACACCGTATCGGCGGCGGACGGCGGCGACCTCGGCTGGATCGGCCCCGACTCGTTCGTGCCGGAGTTCGAGGCGAAGCTGGCGGAGCTCGAGGTAGGCGAGCTCAGCGAGCCGTTCCAGACGCGCTTCGGCTGGCACATCGTCGAGATCACCGACAAGCGCTCTTACGACATGACGGAAGAGCTGAAGCGCCAGCAGTGCGCGCAGCAGATCCGCGCGAACAAGGCCGAGGAGGAGCGCGAGCTGTGGCTGCGGCGTCTGCGCGATCAGGCGTACGTCGACGTGCGCCTGTGATCGACACCCGCACTTGAGCGGCGTCCCGCAGGTCATCGCGCTGACATCGGGCGAGCCTGCCGGCATCGGCCCGGATCTGTGCGCCATGCTCGCGCAGCGCGATCTGCCCCTGCGGCTCGCGGTGCTGGGCGACCCCGCCGTGCTCGACGCACGCGCCGCCGCGCTCGGCATCGCGCTCGACCTGAGGCTGCGCAAGACGCCCGACGACGTCGAGCCGCACGCCCGTGGAGCGCTCGAGGTCCTGCCGGAGCCCGCGGCGGCGCCGGTCGTGCCGGGGCGTCTCGACCCTGCGAACGCCGATTACGTTCTGCGGATGCTGCGGCGGGCCGCGGCGCTGTGCATGGACCGCTCCTGCGCGGCGCTCGTGACGGCGCCCGTGCAGAAAAGCGTGATCAGCCACGCCGGTGTCGCGTTCTCCGGCCACACCGAGTTTCTGGCGGAGCTGACCGGCGCACCGCTGCCGGTCATGATGCTCGCGAGCGAGGCGCTGCGGGTCGCGCTGCTGACGACCCACCTGCCGCTGCGCGCGGTGCCCGACGCGGTGACGCGCGACCGCATCGAGCGCACCGTCGAGGTGCTGCACCGCGATCTGCGCGCACGATTCGGCATCGACGCGCCTCGAATCCTGGTGCTGGGACTGAATCCTCACGCGGGCGAGCAGGCGACCCTCGGGGTCGAGGAACGCGACGTGATCGAGCCGGCCGTTCAGGGCCTGATCGCACGCGGCTTCGACCTGACCGGCCCCGTCGCCGGCGATACCGCCTTCACGCGCGAGTCGCTCGGGCGCTGCGACGCGGTGCTCGCGATGTACCACGACCAGGGCCTGGCGCCGCTGAAGGCGCTGTCTTTCGGCGGCGTCGTCAACGTCACGCTCGGGTTGCCGATCGTGCGCACGTCCGTCGATCACGGCACGGCTCTGACCCTGGCCGGCACAGGGCGCGCAAAGGCGGACAGCCTGCTCGCCGCCGTGAGCCTCGCGCACACGCTGGCCGGCCGCGCCGCAAGCCGCGCCTGATGCCGCCGCGGCGGCGCAGCGCCGGCGGCCGCCGGACCTCCTCGCCCCGACCGCGCCGCCGGATCGGGCACGGCGATGCGCCGGATGCGGAGCGAGGTCTGCACGCCCGCAAGCACCTCGGCCAGCACTTCCTGCACGATCCCGCCGTCATACGCAGGCTGATCGACGCGATCGACCCCCGGCCGGACGACGCGATGGTCGAGATCGGCGGCGGGCGCGGCGCGCTGACGGCGCCGCTGCTCGAGCGCGTGCGGGTGCTGCACGTGATCGAGCTCGATCCGCGCTTCGTGTCCGGGCTCGAGAACCTCGGCTCCGCGGAGCACCGGCTCGTGCTGCATCCGGGCGACGCGCTGAAGTTCGACTTCGCGTCGCTCGCGCCGCCGGGGCGCGCGCTGCGCGTTGCGGGCAACCTGCCATACAACATCTCGACGCCGCTGCTGTTCCGCCTGCTGTCGTTCCGCGAATCGATCCGCGACATGCACCTTATGCTGCAGAAGGAGGTCGCGGCGCGGATGACGGCCGCGCCGGGCGGGCGCGATTACGGTCGGCTGACCGTGATGCTGGCGCCCTGGACCGACATCGAGTCCTGTTTCGACATCGGCCCCGGCGCCTTTTCGCCGCCGCCGAAGGTCTGGTCGACCTTCGTACGGATCGTGCCGCGGAAGACGCCGCGGTTCCCGATCGCGGACCAGCGCCGATTCGCCGCGACCGTTGCCCATCTGTTCTCGATGCGGCGCAAGACGCTCGGCCGCGCGCTGAAGGGCCGTGTGCCGGAGGCCCGGATCGAGGCGCTCGGCATCGATCCGAAGGCGCGGCCGGAGACGCTCGCGCCCGAGGATTTCGCGAAGCTCGCGGAGACGGTTCCGGAGCCGGCCGCGTGACGGGCGCTGAAGATCGCTCGGCGACGCGGCACAATTGCGGCCGTGCCCGGATTCGCCTCGCGGCGCGAAGCCGGAAAGCCGCAGGCGGCCGGGCAGTGCTCCACGCGAACGGCCCCCGCTCGACCGGAAGGCAGCGATGACCCACTACGCGATCGGCGACATCCAGGGCTGCTACGGCGCGTTCGAGGCGCTGCTCGAGCGCCTGTCGTTCGACGCGGCGCGCGACAGGCTGTGGCTCGTCGGCGACCTCGTGAACCGGGGCCCGGACTCGCTGCGCGTGCTGCGCCGCGTCGCCGGCCTCGGCGAGGCCGTCACGACCGTGCTCGGCAACCACGACCTGCACCTGCTCGCGGCCGCGGCCGGCGGACGCCGCGTCGGCGCGAAAGATACCTTCACGGACGTGCTCCGCGCGGGCGACTCGGATGCGCTGCTCGACTGGCTGCGACGGCGTCCGCTGCTCCACGTCGACCGCGAGGCGCGCCGCGTGCTCGTGCACGCCGGCATCCCGCCGGCATGGAGCATCATCGACGCGTCCGAGCGGGCGGCCGAGGCGGAAGCCCTGCTGCGGGGGCCGGAGTGGCGCGAGACGCTGGCGGAGATGTACGGCAACGAGCCGTCGGCGTGGCAGCCGGACATGAGCCGCGCCGCGCGGCTGCGCTACACGATCAATGCGCTGACGCGGATGCGCTTCGTCAAGCCCGACGGCGGCCTCGACTTCGAATGCACCGGCCCGCCCGGCAGCCAGCCGAAGGGGCTGACGCCATGGTTCGACGTGCCGGGCCGCCGTGCCGAGGACTGGCACGTCGTCTTCGGGCACTGGTCGGCGCTCGGCGTGCTGCGGCGGCCCGGCCTGACGGCGCTCGACAGCGGCTGCGTCTGGGGCCGCGAGCTGACCGCGGTCGCGCTCGACGACGCGCGCGAGCCGGTCGCGATCGCCTGCGAAACGGCTGCGCCGCGGCGCTGACTATAATGGCGCCTGCCGGGAGGGCCCTTTTCCGCCGCACATCCCGAGGACCTCGAGGACAAGCATGAGCTCATCGATGCCGTTCAACCTGATGCAGTGGATCGAACGCAACCGCGACGCGCTGCGACCGCCCGTCTGCAACAAGCAGCTGTACGAAGGGCAGGAGTTCATCGTGCAGGTCGTCGGCGGGCCGAACTCGCGGACGGATTACCACCACGACGAGGGGCCCGAGCTGTTCTACCAGGTCGAGGGCGACATGCTGCTGAAGACCGTGCAGGACGGGAAGCTCGTGGACGTCCCGATTCGCGAGGGCGAGATTTTTCTGCTGCCGCCGCGCGTGCCCCACTCGCCCCAGCGCTTCGCCGACACGGTGGGACTGGTCGTCGAGCGGCGCCGCGCGCCCGAGGAGCTCGACGGTTTCATGTGGTTCTGCGACCGCTGCGGCAACAAGCTGTACGAAGAGTTCCTGCACGTATCGGACATCGTCGCGGATCTGCCGCCGGTGTTCGATCGGTTCTACGGCAACGAGAACGCCAGAACCTGCAGCGAGTGCGGCTGGGTCATGCCGCCGCGGTAACGGCGCTTGAAAGCGCAACGCACGACCGCCGGCGCTGCGCTCCCGCGCACTCCGACGACGCATGCCGCGCACGCGGCCGCTCTCGACGCTGACGACGAGCTCGCGCCGCTGCGGCGCGAGTTCGAGCTGCCGAGCGACGGCCGCAGGCGCCTGACGTACCTGTGCGGGCATTCGCTCGGGCTGATGCCGCGGCGGGCGCGCAGCGACGTCCGCGCGGAGCTCGATCGCTGGGGACGCAGGGCCGTCGAGGGCCATTTCAGCGGCGACGGCGGCTGGTTCGCGTACCACCAGCGCTTCAGCGCGCCGCTCGCGCGGCTCGTCGGCGCCGCGCCGGAAGAGGTCGTCGCGATGAACACGCTGACGGCGAACCTGCATCTGATGCTCGTCAGCTTCTACCGGCCGACGGCCGAGCGGTACAAGATCCTGATCGAGCGCGACGCTTTTCCGTCGGACCGCTACGCCGTGCAGTCGCAGATCCGGTTCCACGGCCGCGACCCGCGCGATGCGCTGCTCGAGCTCGCGCCGGAGCCCGGCTCCTGGATGCTCGACGTCGCGCGGCTCGAGGCGCTGCTCGCGGCCGAAGGCGAGCGGATCGCGCTGCTGCTTCTGCCCGGAGTGCAGTATCTGAGCGGGCAGGCGCTCGACATCGGCCGCATCACGTCGCTCGCGCATCGCCACGGGTGCGTCGTCGGCTTCGATCTCGCGCATTCGATCGGCAACGTGCCGCTGGCGCTCGCCCGCGACGGCGCGGATTTCGCCGTCTGGTGCAGCTACAAGTATCTGAACGCGGGTCCGGGCGCTGTCGCGGGCGCGTTCGTCCACCGAAAGTGGCACGGCAGCGATCTGCCGCGCTTCGAAGGCTGGTGGGGTCACGCCGCCGAACGCCGCTTCGCGGCGGAGCGCGCGTTCTCGCCGATGCCCGGGGCCGAGGCCTGGCAGCTCAGCAACCCCCCGATCCTGTCGCTGGCGCCGCTCGCCGCGTCGCTGGAGCTGTTCGAGCGCGCAGGTCTCGAGCGGCTGCGCGCGAAGTCCGAGCGGCTCACCGGATATCTGGAGCTCCTGCTGCGCGAGACGCTCGGCGAGCGCTGCGAGATCCTGACGCCGGCGGCGCCCTCTCAGCGCGGCTGCCAGCTGTCGGTTCGGCTGCAAACGGCGGTCGCGCACTTCGACGGCGCGGATCGGGACGGGCAAGACGAGCCCGCCCGGCACGACGGGCCTCGCGGCACGGCGGAGGCCCTGCGCACGGCAGGCATCGTCGCCGACTGGCGCGGAGACGTGCTGCGGCTTGCGCCCGTGCCGCTCTACAACAGGTTTCGCGATGTGCTCGCCGCCGTGCGCGCGCTACGGAGGGTCCTCGAATGACATCGCCGCCGAAGAGGGCGCGGCGGTGACGGCGGCGCTGCGGACCGTGCCGGGCCGGGTGCTGATCGTCGGCGGCGGGCTCGCCGGCAGCCTGCTGGCGATCCTGCTCGCGCGGCGCGGGCTCGCGCCCTGCGTGATCGAGCGCAGCAGCGAGGAGGAGTCGCGCACGCCGTCGGGCGGACGCTCGATCAACCTCGCGCTCGCCGCGCGCGGCATCGCCGCGCTCGAGCGCGCCGGCGTGCGGGCCGACGTCGACCCGCTGCTGATTCCGATGCGCGGCAGGAGCGTGCACGAGCCGGGCGAGGTGCCGCGCTTCCTGCCTTACGGCCAACGCCGCGGCGAGGAGATCTACTCCGTGCCGCGCGCGACGCTGAACGGCCTGCTGCAGCGGCTCGCGCGCGAGCGCTTCGGCGTCGAGTACCGGTACCGGCACACCTGCGTCGGCGTCGACGCTGACGCCGCGAGCGTCATCGTCAAATCGCCGGCGGGGCGCGAGACGCTCGGCGCCGACGCGATTTTTGCGGCGGACGGCGCCGGCTCCGTCGTCCGGCGCTCGATCGCCGCGACCGGCGCGATAGACGCGCGGGAGGAGCTGCTCGACCACGGCTACGTCGAGCTGACGATCCCCGCACGCGGAGGCGACTTCGCGCTGCGGCCGGACGCGCTGCACATCTGGCCGCGGGGCGGCTTCATGCTGATCGCGCTGCCGAACCCCGACCGCAGCTTCACGGCGACGCTGTTCCTGCCGCTGAACGGCGAGCCGAGCTTCGAGGCGCTGCGCGAATCGGGCCTGCGCGATTTCTTCGCGGCCGAGTTCGCGGACGCCCTGCCGCTGATACCGGAGCTCGGCGACGACGCCCGGCAGCGCGAGCGCACGCTCGGCACGCTCGGCACGGTCTACTGCAGCCCGTGGAGCTTCCGCGGCCGGATTCTGCTGATCGGCGACGCGGCGCACGCAATCGTGCCGTTCCACGGCCAGGGCATGAACGCGGCGTTCGAGGACTGCGCCGTGCTCGACGCGCTGCTCGCCTCACACGACCCGCGCTGGCCAGGCGTCTTCGACGCCTTCGAGCGGCGGCGCGCTGACGACGCGGCGGCGATCGCGGTCATGGCGATCGAGAACTATCGCGAGATGCGCGACAGCGTGC
>JAFGNC010000210.1 GCA_016927175.1 Gammaproteobacteria bacterium
GGTGCTCTACGGCGACACGGACAGCCTGTTCGTGCGATCGAGGCTCGACGACGCGGATGCCGCGCGCGAGCGCGGCCCCGGTCTCGCCTCGGCCCTGAACGGCGAGTTGACGCGTTACGTCGAGGAGCGCTGGCGCGTGGCGAGCCGCCTCGAGCTCAAGTTCGAGAAGCTCTACGCGAAGCTGTTCCTGCCGCACGCGCGCCACAGCACACGCGGCGCGAGCAAGCGCTATGCCGGGCTCGTGCACGCGGCGGACGCGGATTCGCTCGAGTTCGTCGGCATGGAGGTCGTGCGGCGCGACTGGACGGCGCTCGCGCGACGCGTGCAGCGCGAGCTCTATCAGCGGCTCTTCGCGGACGACGCCGTAGACCGCTATCTGGCCGATATCGTCGCGCGGGTACGCGCCGGCGAGCTCGACGATGCGCTCGTGTACCGCAAGAGCCTGCGCAAGCGCGCCGAGGAGTACACCGCCACCACGCCGCCCCACGTCGCCGCCGCGCGCAAGTCGTCGCAGAAGGGGCGGCTGATCAGCTACGTGATGACGACGGCGGGCGCCGAGCCGACCGACAACGTCGAGCACCCGCTCGACCGCGAGCACTACGTCGAGAAGCAGATCCGGCCGGTCGCCGAGCCGGTGCTCGAGGCGCTCGGGCTCGACTTCGAGCGCGTGATCGGCGACCAGCGGCAGATGGAGCTGATCTAACACTGCACCGACTCGATTCTCCCTGCGGTAGTCGCAAATCGAGCGGCTCCCCACGGACGACAGCCATTCGACGTTCGTCGCGAGGTGCAGACTCAGGCCGCCGCCGGCTCCTGCGGCTCGCTGCCTCGCTCCTTGAACGGCACGCCGAGCACGTCGTGAACGAAATAACGGGCGACCGGCACCCCGAGCAGCATGCCCCACAGCCCGAAGACGTGATAGCCGACGTAAAGGATGATCAGCGTCAGCACCGGGTTCAGCCGCAGATGCCGGCCGTAGATCATCGGGTTCAACAGGTAGGCTTCGATCGCGTGGATCGCGACGACCATGCCGATCGCAGCGAGCGACAGTATCGGTCCGCCGGCATTCAGCGCGACCAGCACGATCGGCGTCGTGGAGATGAACACGCCGAGCACCGGGATGAAGCTGCAGACGAACACGATGACCGACAGCATCGCCTTCAGCGGGATGCCGAGCAGCATCATTCCCGCGAGCGTCAGCACGGTGTTCGCGCACGCGATCAGCGCCTGCGCCTCGATCGCGCGGCCGACGAGAATGCCGAAGCGCACGATCGGCTGCGCGGCCTCGTCGTAGAAGTCGCCGATGCGCGAGCTCTTCAGCTGCGCGACGCCGTGCTTGATGCGCCGCAGATCGATCAGAATCATGAAGCTGAACAGCAGCGCGAGCAGCGTCGTCGCGGTCGCCTGGTAGAGCATGTTGATCACGGCGGGCGCGTAATCGCGGATGCGCTGGAACTGCTCGTTCATCAGCGCATTGAGATAGAGCTGATCGCGCCGGTTCCAGTACACGGTCAGCGCCGCGAGCTTGTCGGGGTCCTCGACCGTCACCTCGCCGTATTCGACGTCGAGCTCGGTATCGAGGCCGCTCAGATTCAGCCGCTGCCTCTCGTTCGCGAGGCGCCGCTCGATCGTCGCGACCACGTCGTCGGTCAGCGCGCTTCGCAGAAACCCGGCCAGCGGCTGGCGCAGCGACGGATAGCTCTCGACGAAACGGTTCTTCAGCTCGACCAGCCGCTCTTCCGTCTCCGGCAGGTTCTCGATGGTCCGATTGACCTCCGATGCGACGCTCGGCACGACGAAACGCACGAACGAGATCAGCAGCACCAGAAACAGCACATAGACCGACGTAAGCGCGAGCCATGGCGGCATCCTGAGCCGGCGGCGGCCGATTTCGGTAAGGGGCGCGGCGACGATCGCCAGCACGAACGTCAGGAACACGATGCCGAAGAAATCGCGCAGCAGCCACAGGAGCGCGAACAGGATGACCCAGATGACCACCCGCCGATTGCGCTGATAAAACTCGCTCAGACTGAATGCGCTCATGCGGCGGCTAGTCTACATGTAATCTGCCGTACGGATTGCTCCAGGTCACGGCACGGATCGCGGCCATGCCTTGCCTTTCGCGCGGCCCGCCCAGCAAACTTCAGTCACTCGATCGAAATCAAACCGAGCGGATCGGAGCCGCCCGTGCACGGGCTCGGCCGCTTCAATAGAGGAAAGCATCCGATGAAGAAGAAGGTACCGTATTCGTTCGCCGCCGCGTCCCTCGTGACGATCGGCCTGACGGCTCCGGCTTTCGCCGGCGGTGAGGCCGGGACGCTCGAGCTCCGCGATGCCGGCGCCAGGTTCGTCGGCTACACGTCGGAACCGAAGCAGGACGGCTCGCGCGACGTGCGCAACGCGATGTTCGTCCAATATCTGCTGCCGGCCGAGCGGCGGCATCGCTACCCGGTCGTGATGATCCACGGCGGCGGCGGTCAGGGCACCGACTGGCTCGAGACGCCCGACGGGCGCGACAGCTGGGCCGACTATTTCGTGGCGGACGGATGGGACGTCTACGTCGTGGACCGGCCGGGCCACGGCCGCTCGCAAAGCAACGCGAGCTGCGGCGACGGGGCGGTCGGCACGGCCAATTCGGCGATCATCTCCCGGCTCGCGACGGCCGATGCCGACGTGTGGCCGGGCGGTGAGCCCACGCCGGCGAACGATGCCGTCATCGGCTGGACCGCGAGCGGGACGACCGCGCCGTATTGCGGTGACGCGCTCGCCGCGCAGACGATCTCGGCGCTGCTCGACGAGATCGGGCCTGCGATCCTGCTCGCGCATTCGGCCGGCGGCGGCAGCACGTTCCGAGTGCCGGAGCTGAACGCCGACAACGTCGTCGGCATCATCGCGTTCGAGGCCGCCGGCGCCAATCCGACCGCGCCGGGCTTCGGCGGCAGCCCGGCGCTGATCACGAACCTGACGGGCGAGCCGGCCTTGCCGGGCGATTTCGCCGCCGCGGACAGAGACGGGTGCATGATGCAGGGCGACGATCCGAGCCGGCTCGTCCACTACGCGGATCTGCCGATCGTGCTGGTGGCGGCCGAGCGCGGGCTGGCGAGCCATGACGATCTCATGTGCCAGGAGGCCGTGTGGGATCAGGCCGGCGCCGACGCCTCGTACGTGTGGCTGCCGGACCGGGGCCTTCAAGGCGGCGGTCATTTCGCGATGGCGCAGCTCGACACCGCGGAGTACGCGCGCGTGTTCATCGACATCGCGGAGTCGGTCGAAGCGGCCGCGGCAGAGTAGCGCCTGAAGCTGCTCCCTGGTGCGCGGCAGGGCGTCCTGCCGCCCGGCCGCGCCGTCGCCGCCGAAGGCCGCGGGGGTCGCGCGGCCAGCGTACGAATCGGTCCGTTGTTGTCGTCGGGCAGCCGGATTGCCGTACCATGGCGGCTCCTCGACCGCACTGCGACAGGACAATGCAAAGACCGATCGCGCTCGTTTCGACGCTGCTGCTGACCTCGGCGGCCATCGCTCAGCAATCCGTGCCGTTCGCGAACGGCATCCCGGTCGCGCCGGAGCTCGCCGTGCCGCCCGTGCCGACGGAGCCCCGGGTCTACGACACCGCCGAAGGCATGGACATCCGTGTCGTCGTCGTCGCGCGCGGGCTCGAGAACCCGTACAGCATCGCTTTTCTGCCGGACGGCGTGATGCTCGTGACGGAGAAGGACGGGCGGCTGCGCGTGATCCGCGACGGCGTGCTGGAGCCGGAGGCCGCCCCCGGCATCCCGGAAGTCAAAGCGAACCGCCGCTCCGGGCTCAACGATCTCGCGCTGCACCCGGACTTCGACGAGAACCGCTACGTCTATTTCACCTATCACAAGCCGCTGCCGAACGATCGGTCGGCGATGGCCGTCGCGCGCGGCCGCTGGAACGGCGAAGGGCTCGAAGGGACGGAGGACGTCTTCGTGACCGACCCCGGCGCCGGCGATCGATCGCGGATGATCTTCGGGCCGGACGGCACGATCTACATGTCGACGGCGGGCGACGGCGCCCAGGACCCGGGCTCGCATGCCGGCAAGATCCTGCGCGTGACGGACGAAGGCGAAGTGCCGCCGGACAACCCGTTCGTCGGCGTCGAGGGTTACAAGCCCGAAATCTTCACGCTCGGGCATCGCACGACCCTCGGGCTCGCGGTGCACCCCGGCACCGGCGAGATCTGGCAGAACGAGAACGGCCCGAACGGCGGCGACGAGGTGAACATCCTGAAACCCGGCGCGAACTACGGCTGGCCGCTGGTCAGCCTCGGCCGCAC
>JAFGNC010000211.1 GCA_016927175.1 Gammaproteobacteria bacterium
CGCACAGCGTGCCCGGAAAGGTCTTCGCGGCCGAGCGCGGGTCGGCGAAGCTCTTCACCGGATGCAGGGACGCAACCTCCGCGCCGGCAGCCCGCAGCTCCGCCAGCAGGTCCGAGCTCCTGGCGCCGCTGCAATGAAACGCGACGGTGCCCGGCGCGACGACGTTCCGCTGCGCCAGCCTTCGCGCGCAGGGCGCGATGGCATCGTCCGGCACGCTCAGCATGAAGACGTCGGCCGGCCCGAGCGCCGCCCAATCGTCGACGGGCCTGCCGGCGCCGACCAGCTCGACGGCGGCGCGCGCGCTGCCCGGCCGCCGATTCAGCACGTCGCCGATCCCGAACACGCCGGCGTCGGACCAGACGCGGCTCAGCGTCGTGCCCACTCTGCCGCAACCGATCACGGACAGCGTCGGCATCTCCCGTCCCTCCTGCGTAGAACCTCCAGGGGCAAGTTGATCCTCCCGGCAGTCACGGTCAAGGCTGCGGCGCCTGGACCTGCAATCGATTGCGACCCGACTGTCGTGCGCTATCATCCTCGTGGCCTGCGCAGGAGAGCAGTACGAGAAAGGCGACCACGGCAACCGCATTCGGGAGCGGTTCGCGACGAAGGTCCGGCCGCACCTTCCACGGCTTCTGGAGCTCGAGAATCGACCGGCATGTTCCGCGGCTTCTTCTACCATCCCGACGAGCCGGAGTCGCAGGGCCGCTGCGGCGAGATCATCGAGTTTTTCGGCTCGCGGCCCGGCGAGCGCTGATTGCCCGCAATGCCCCGATCCAAGACATCCGCCGCTCCGAAGATGGCCGATATCGCGCGCCTCGCCGGCGTGCACGTCTCGACCGTGTCCCGCGCGCTCGCCGGCAGCCCGCTGATCGAGCGGCGGATGCGCGAGAAGATCCTGAAGATCGCGGCCAAGCAGGGCTACGTCGTGAATGCGACGGCGCGCAACCTCCGCACGCGACGCACGCAGACGCTGAACGTCGCGATCCCGCTCGCGCACGAGAGCGGCCAGGCGCTGACAGATCCGTTCTTCACGGACATGCTGGGTCACCTGGCGGACGAGATCACGCAACGCGGCTATGCCATGCACCTGCAGAAGATTCTGCCGCCGATGCAGGGCTGGCTGCCGAAGCTGATCCGCGCCCGCAGCGCCGACGGAATCATCGTGATCGGCCAGAGCACCGAGCACGCGGCACTCGAGGAGGCTGCGCGTGACTATGCACCGCTCGTGGTCTGGGGCGGGCAGCTCGAGCAGCAGCGCTACTGCGTCGTCGGCACGGACAACGCCGGCGGCGCGAGGCTCGCGGCCGAGCATCTGCTCGCGGCCGGCCGTCGCCGCATCGTGTTCGTCGGCGATCCATCCATACCGGAGATTCGGCTCCGCCGCGACGGCTGCGAGCGGGCACTCAAGAAGGCGCGCGCCGCCGGCGCCGATGTCCGCGTGCTCGCGGCGCACATGACGGCCGACGCGGCCTACGAGTCGGTGCGCGGTTTCATCGCCCGCGGCGAGCGGTTCGACGCGGTGTTCGCGGCGACCGACGTGATCGCGATCAGCGCGATGCGCGCCATCGCCGCGGCGGGCCTCGCGATCCCACGGGACGTCGCCGTCGTCGGCTTCGACGACATCCCGTTAGCCGCCCACGTTCATCCGCCGCTGACGACGGTGCGCCAGGACATCGCCCGCGGGGCGAAGCTGCTGGTCGATCTCGTGCTGCGGCGCCTCGCCGGCGAGAACGCCCCGTCGGTCACGATGCCGGCCGAGCTCGTCGTTCGGGAATCGAGCGCGTCCGGCTGAAGTCACCGAGGACATTCCCGCACTCGCCCCGGTCACCGAGAACGTTCCCGGCACCGCCCGGTCACCGACGACGTTCCCGGTGCCCCGCACCAGTCACCGAAGGCATAGCCGGCAGCCGCGAGAGTCTCACTGCGCCGCGGCATAGTCCGCGCCGTCGATCTCGGCCAGGCGCCGGCCAGCGGGATCGTAGCGCCAGTTCGCGAGCGTTCCGATGAACAGCAGCAACGCAAAGCCGGTGGCGAGCACGAAGCCGAACCTGATGTCGCCGAAAGCGTCGCTGACCGCCGCCATCGCGAGCGGGCCGACCGCGGCCGCGAACGCGGTGAAGAACAGGATGATTCCGGCGACGGCGCCGTGCTCCGCGCGGGTGAAGCAGCTGATGCCCTTGGAATTCAGCGTGGGATAGACGATCGACATGAAAAGCCCGGAAAGCGGCAGCAGGTACACGCCGTAGGCCGGTCCGCCGTACAGGCTTCCGGCGAAGCACAGGAGAATCGCCAGGGAGAACGCGGCCAGCACCGTGCGCCAGGACGCGCGGCCGAGCACCCAGGCGCCGAGAAATCGCCCCGCGGCTCTGAGCACGAAGAAGATCGTCAGCGCGTACGCTACGAGAGAGCCGGCCGAGCCCGAGTAGCTTGCGAGGTAAGTCGGCATCCAGACATAGATCGCGACCTCGACCGCGACATACAGCATGATCAGCGCGGAGAAGCCGAGCGCATACGGGTTCCGCAGCATCGTCAGCGTATGCGAGAAGCCCGGGGTCGCCCGTGGCGGCTTCTCGGTGCGCGGGTAGCGCACGGCCGCAGCCGTCACGATCAGCGCGCCGCAGATCACGGCGGCGAGCACGTAAAGGTACTTCCAGGAGATTCCGGCCGCGAGCAGCGTCGCGACGATCGCGGGCCCGGCGATCGCGCCGACGGCGAAGAACCCCTCCACGGTGTTCATGAATGCCGTGTGCGCGCGCGTCGAGCGGGAGATGTCGCCGATCAGGGCGAGCGCGCCGACCTTGAACACGCTGACGCCGATCCCGGCGACGCCGAGCAGCAGGACGAAGAACGCGAACGCGCTGCCGAAGGCGAAGAGGAGCGAGCTCGCGCCGTACGCCACGAGCCCACCGATGATCGTGGCCTTGCGGCCGGCGCGATCAGCGAGGAAGCCGAGCGCGAGCCCGCCGGCCGCGATCGAGATCATCGGCACGTAGTGAAACGCGCCCGCGGCCGTGAGGGTGAGGTCGTACTCACGCAGAAGCTCGGGGATCACGCTGCCGACCGCGTCCGTGGTCATCGCGAACGTGAAGAACATCATGCACGTCAGCGCCTTGATCGGCAGCGCGCCGGGCGAGCCGCCGGCGTCGGTCGGATTTCGCATGCCTCCCCCGCGTGACCATAGCGCCGATACCTCGAACGCCTTTCGGGGATCGCTTTTCAGGCGCTTCCGGCGTCGAGCTTTACGGCCTCGTGCAAACGATTGCATCATAGCGGCGGCGCGCGCATGCGTAAACGGCCGGGATGAGGAACGAAGTCCAATTGATCGCGTATGCGGATCGGCTCTCGGGCGGCGGGCTGCGGGATCTCGATGCGCTGCTGCGCGGGCCGCTGCAGGGCCTCTTCGGCGGCGTGCACGTGCTGCCGTTCTTTCACCCGGCGGACGGTGCGGACGCGGGTTTCGATCCGGTCGACCATGCCCGCGTCGACCCGCGGCTCGGCGACTGGTCGGACGTCGAGGCGCTGGCGGGTCGAATGGACGTGATGGCGGACCTGATCGTCAATCACGTCTCGCGCGACAGCGCGCAGTTCAGGGACTTCCATGCCAGGGGATCCGCCTCCGCGTACGCGAGCCTGTTCCTGACCCGCGAGCGCGTGTTCCCCGACGGCGCCACGGATGCGGAGCTCGCGGCGATCTATCGCCCCCGCCCGGGCCTGCCGTTCACCGACGTGACGCTCGCTACGGGGGAGCGCCGGACGCTGTGGACGACGTTCACCCCGCAGCAGGTGGACATCGACGTCGCCGATCCTTGCGGCGCGGAGTACCTCAACCGCATTCTGCGCACCCTCGCGGCGCACGGCGTGCGTATCGTGCGGCTCGACGCGGTCGGCTACGCGATCAAGAAGCCCGGCACGTCATGTTTCATGATTCCGGAGACGTTCGCGTTCATCGCGGATCTGTCGCGGCGCGCGCACGCGCTCGGCATGCAGGTGCTGGTCGAGATCCATGCCCACTATCGGAAGCAGATCGAGATCGCGCGCCGCGTCGACTGGGTGTACGACTTCGCGCTGCCGCCGCTCGTGCTGCA
>JAFGNC010000212.1 GCA_016927175.1 Gammaproteobacteria bacterium
GCGGCGATCAGCAGCGCCGCGAGCGCGGCGGCGAGGATTCCGCGGTGCGGCTCGAGCAGCGCGGGCAGCGCGCGCAGCGGCTCGAGCGATCGCGCCCTCGGCCTTTCCTCTGTGGCAACGTTCATCGAGAGAGGGTAGCTTGGATGCGGGCGGCGTGACAGCGGAGCGCAGGTGGAAGCGGTAGAGCAGCGGCGGGGCCGGCGGGAAGACGTCGAGATCGCGCGGATCTTTGAGCCCGGGTCGGTCGCGGTGATCGGCGCCAGCGAGCGGCCCGGCTCGCTCGGCCGCGTCGTGTTCCGCAACCTGGTCGACGCGGGCTTCCCGGGGCCGCTGTACCCCGTCAATCCGAAGCACGACAGCATCGGCGGGCGCAGGTGCTTCGCGCGCATCGGCGACGTCGGCGCGCCGGTCGACCTCGCCGTGATCGTGTCGCCCGCGCGCACGGTGCCGGGCGTGATCGCGGAGTGCGGCGCGGCGGGCGTCGGCGCCGCGGTGATCTTGTCCGGCGGTTTCCGCGAGGCGGGCGACGAGGGACGCGCGCTCGAGGACGAGGTCGTCGCCGCCGCCGCGCGGCACGGCATCCGCTTCCTCGGCCCGAACTGTCTCGGCGTGCTGCGGCCCGCGGCGCGGCTCAACGCGAGCTTCAGTCACGCGATGGCCGAGCCGGGGCGGATCGCGCTCGTGTCGCAGTCGGGCGCCGTGTGCACGGCGCTGCTCGACTGGGCCGCCGCACGCGACATCGGCTTCTCGAACGTCGTCTCCACCGGCATCGGCGCCGACGTCGACTTCGGCGAGATCCTGGACTATCTGCTGCTCGACACCGCGACGAAAGCGATCATGCTCTACATCGAAGGCGTGCACGACGCGCGCCGGTTCATGAGCGCGCTGCGCGCCGCGTCGCGCGCGAAGCCGATCGTCGTCATGAAGGTCGGCCGCCACGCGCTCGGCGAGCGCGCGGCGATCTCGCACACCGGCGCGCTGGTCGGCGCGGACGAGGTGTTCGACGCGGCGCTCGATCGGGCCGGCGTCGTCAGGGTGACCGAGTACGCCGACTTCTTCGCCGTGGCCGAGACGCTGCACGTCGGCACGGCGGGCCGCGGGCCGCGGCTCGCGATCGTGACGAACGGCGGCGGGCCCGCCGTCATGGCCGCCGACGCCGTCGCGGACAAGGGGCTCGAGCTCGCGGAGCTGACCGACGCGAGCGCCCGGGCGCTCGACGCCGTGCTGCCGGCGGCAAGCTCCCGCGCGAACCCGGTCGACGTGCTCGGCGACGCGGACGCCGAGCGCTACACGGCGGCGCTGCGCGTGTGCCTCGCCGACCCCGACGTCGACGCCGTGCTCGCGATCCTGATCCCGACGGCGCTGACGAAGCCGCTCGACGTCGCGCAGGGCGTCATCGAGGCCGCCCGGCAGGCCGACAAGCCGTTGCTGACCTGCTGGATGGGCGACGCGGCGATGCGCCCGAGCTGGGCCTCGTTTCGCGAGCATCGCGTGCCGGTCTTCCGCTCGCCGGAGGACGCGGTCGAGGCGTTCGCGGCGGTCGCCGCGCATTACCGCAATCGGCAGCTGCTCCTGCAGGCGCCGGACCCGTTGCGCCGGCGCGCGCCGCCCGACACCGAAGCCGCGCGCCGAATCGTCGAGGCCGCGATCGTTGACGGGCGGCGCGTGCTCGATCCGCTCGAGTCGCAGGCCGTGCTCGCGGCGTTCCACATCCCGGTGCTCGGCAGCGTCGCGGCTCGCAGCGCGGACGAGGCGGTCGAGCACGCGCGCGGCATCGGTTATCCGCTCGCGATGAAGCTGCTGTCGCCGGACGTCACGCACAAGACCGACGTCGGCGGCGTGCGGCTCGACGTCGCCGGAGACGATGCGGTCGCGCGCGCTTTCGGCGAGATCGTCGGCGCCGCGCGAGCCGCGCGGCCCGATGCGCGCATCGGCGGCGTGCTGCTCGAGCCGATGCGCCGCTCGTCGAACGCGCGCGAGCTGATGCTCGGCATCGTCGCGGACCCGGTGTTCGGGCCGGTGTTGAGCGTCGGGCTCGGCGGCACGATGGTCGAGATCGTCGGCGACAAGGCCGTAGAGCTGCCTCCGCTGAACCACTACCTGACCGAGCGCATGATCGACCGGACCCGGGCGGCGAAGTACCTGAAGACGTTCCGCGGCAAGCCCGAGGCCGACCGTG
The DNA here is from genome assembly GCA_016927175.1 of Gammaproteobacteria bacterium. Classification (GTDB taxonomy): domain Bacteria; phylum Pseudomonadota; class Gammaproteobacteria; order Steroidobacterales; family Rariloculaceae; genus ZC4RG20. The sequence goes on from JAFGNC010000212.1 coordinate 2,180, forward strand.
GCGCGGTCGTCGACGCCGTGCTGCGGCTGTCGGAGATCGCGTGCGAGCTGCCGTGGGTCGAGGAGCTCGACATCAACCCGCTCCTGGTGGACGAGTCGGGCGCGACGGCGATCGACGCCCGCGTCGTGCTGCGGCCGGCGCCGCGCTCGGCGCTGCCGTACTCGCACATGGCGATCCATCCGTATCCGAGCCATCTCGCGTGGAGCTATGTGCTGCGCGACGGCGTCACGATGCGCATGCGTCCGATCCGGCCGGAGGATGCGCTGCTCGAGAAGCGCTTCGTCGAGCAGCTGTCCGAGCGCTCGCGCTACCTGCGCTTCATGTATTCGCTGAGAGAGCTGACGCCGGAGATGCTGTCGCGCTTCACGCAGATCGACTACGACCGCGAGATGGCGCTGATCGCGATCGTCGAGACGGAGCAGGGCGACGAGCAGGTCGGCGTCGCGCGCTACGTCGCGAACGCGGACCCGCGCAGCTGTGAATTTGCCGTCGTCGTCGCGGATCGCTGGCAGGGGCACGGCATCGCGACGCGGCTGCTGCGCAACCTGATCGATGTCGCGCGCGAGCGGCGCTTCGAGCGCATGGACGGCATCGTGCTGCGCGAGAACGTGAACATGCTGGCGCTCGCGCGCGAGCTCGGGTTCCGTGAGCGGGCGGTCGCGGACGATCCGAAGCTCGTGCAGATCGTGCTGGAGCTCGCGTAGTCGAGCTTGACAGAATATGCCGCACGGGCGGCACGCGCAGCCTGCGGCCAGCGCGCCACGCGGCGTCAACAGTCTTCCGGGGCGAATGCTGCCGCCTGCGGAAGTTTCTGGTAGATTGCTCCGCGATGCTCCGGCATGTAAGACAATTGTCTGTACGGTCGATTCTCGTGCTCGTCCCGATGCTTGGCTGTTTCGCAAGCACGCGGGCTCAAGATGTCGCAGAC
>JAFGNC010000213.1 GCA_016927175.1 Gammaproteobacteria bacterium
CCTATCGCGTCGAGAACGGCGTGATCACCGCCGACCAGACCGACCCGCGGCGGCGGATGTACGAGCAGAACATCATCGTGCACCCCGGCATCATTGCGAGCGTGGCCGCTGTCGACGAAGAAAACGGCACGGTCCTGTTATGGATGAACTTCGGGCACACCGGCGACGCCTACGGCCCCGGCAACGCGCTGGTGACCTTCGAGGCGTTCAAGGTGTGGGGCGACGAGATCCATTCGATCAACGCCTTCTTCAAAGGGCTGCCGATCTCGACGGCGCGCTTCTGGCCGAGCCTGGAGCCGGTTCCGAGGTGAGGAGGCGCCGTCATCGTCTGATTCGCTGAGCTTGGACTCTCCGCTCTCCGGCTTCGGGAACAGTGTTAATCTTTGTTCCACGCCACAGGCATGCAGGGCGGCTGCCTTGGCTACGACAGCAAGTACGGAGGGGGGCCTCATGAAATACGCAGTATGGTTCGTACGGTTAATTTTCGCGGCGTGGATGATTCCCGCCGGCCTCAATCACTTCGTGCCGCTCTTTCCCCAGCCCATGGGCTCCCAGCCGCTGAGCATGGAGCTTATCGTCGCTCTGCTCGACAGCCACCTGTTCGACCTCGTCAAGGCCGTGGAGCTGATCGCTGGAATCGGCTTGCTGTTCGGTTTCTACACGCCCCTGGCACTGCTGATCTGCCTGCCGATTTCCTTTGGCGTGTTTTACTGGGACGCGCCGCTGGAGGGTTGGGGGTCGGTGGCGGCCATCTATGGCTACTCGGTATTGCTCTGTAACGTCCTGCTTCTGCTGGCCTACAACAGGTATTACCGCCCGATGCTCGCCCTGCGCGCAGAGGTCAGCGAAAGAACGCAGCTCGTCCGGGCAGGCCGCGTGGTTCTCGGCGCCTGGACGGTGCTCTTTGCCGCCAACATCCTGTTCCTGTCGTTCTGGCCGGCGCCGACCGGCACCGAGCCGCTCGCCGAGCAACTCATGACCTCGCTTGCGAATTCCCGGCTGCTGCATGTGGCGCTGGCGGTGCAATTGGTCGCGGGCCTGCTGCTCCTCGCCGGATTCCTGGTGCCTCTGGCGCTCACCGCGCAGCTTTGCGTCACGACCTGCGCCGTCTTCTGGGCGGTATTTCTGGAACACTCGCCCGTGGGCGCGCTGCTGACGCTGGCGACATTCGCCTTGACCGGGCTGCTGATGCTGGCGTACCTGCCTTACTACAGGGCGATCCTGCAGCGACACACCCTGGCTGCCGGGGAAGAGGCAGGCTCGGCGAACTATGACGCGCTGTTCGTCAACAATCAGGGCAAGACGTCGCGAGCGGATTACGTTCCGGCCATGGCCGTCGTCCTGGTCACGATGGCGTTTTTTGCCTACGTCGTGAGCGGACGCACGGCGGACTTCTGCATGCTGGTACTGCTGTACCCGCTGTTCACCGTGCTGATCCGGCGTTTTCGCGACATGGGGCGCCATCCCTGGCTGCTGTTCGCGCCCGTCATGCTGATGCTGCTCGCGTTCGACATCAGACTAGGCTATTTCAGCCTCGGCGAGCAGGCGGATGTCATATTCACCTGGATCGCGCTTGCCGTCACCGCCGTGTACATCGTGTGGGGCGGAGCAGGAACTGCAAGGGTGCCCTACCTCGAGCAACGTGAGACGAGCCCCCGCATTCAGGCATGAGTTAGAGTCATCAGAATTGGCCCGGCGTTTGTCGACGAAACCGCTTTGCGTGACTCGGGCCGTCGCCGGGATACGTTCGAAGAAGGACTCGACGAGCTCCGAGCGGGGCGTGATCGGATTGCCGGCCGCATAGGCTGCAGGCGAATGGCGGCGCAGATGGCGATGCGAGGTCGCTGCAGCGTTCGCATATCATCTGCCCGGCGCGGGCTTCGGACGACGATCCTGGTTCGACGCTGCGAGAAGTGCCGGAGCAGAAGGCCGTGAGCAAGCTTCTTTCCGACCTGCGCTATGCGGCCCGTATTCATCGCCGGACGCCCGCGCAAACCCTGACCGCGATCATCATGATCGCCGTCGCCAGCGCATTCGCCGCCGCCTTCTTTCGCATCTACAACAACGTCGCGTTGCAACCGCCCGCCGGCGTCGAAGCGCCCGGTGAGCTGGTCGGCATCGGCCTGTCGGACGGGGACGCCTTCGATCCTCGCCTGCCCGGCCGCTTGCAGTCAGCTATCGCCGCACGCGCGGCGACGATCGACGCGGTCGCCGGTGTCGTCTACGTCGACGACCGGCTGTCCGTCGCCGGCGCGCTCGTGCGGGCGAGAACCGGCGTCGTGTCGTCGGATTACTTCGACGGACTCGGCGTCGAGATGCATATCGGTCGAGGTTTGCCGTCCGATCCGTCCGGCGCCGCAGAGCACGTTGCGGTGCTGGACTATCGGTTCTGGGAGCGGCATTTCGATTCGAATCCAGCCGCGCTCGGGCAACGGCTTGAGATCGGCGGAGCGACGTTCACGATCATCGGCGTTGCCGACACCGACTTCCGCGGCATGCATCGCGGCACGAATGCCGACGTCTGGTTTCCGCTTGAGGCTTTCGCCGCGTCCGTCTGGAACGCGTCGGTAGACGTGATCCGGGACAACTTTCGAACTTACGCTGTCGGCCGACTCGCGTCGGGTCACACCATCGGCGACGCGGGAAGCGAGCTAGGCGCGCTGAGTGAAACGCTCCGCGGCGAATTTCGCGACGACCTGCTCGGTTTGCAGCTGATCCCATTCGAGCACCTCGCTTACGACCCTATGCGTTACGCCGATGCGGCCCTCCAGGTTCGCTGGCTCGTCGGCGCGTCGGTGCTGCTGGCCGTCGTCGCGGCCAGCAACCTCGGTTTGTTCCTATTGGCGCGGGGCGCTCGGCGACGGCGCGAGCTCGCTATACGCGTTTCGCTCGGTGCGACGACCAGCCGACTCGCGCGGCAGTTGCTCACCGAGTCCTCCGTGCTCGTAGTGACGGGCATTGCGCTCGGACTGCTCGCCCAGGCGTGGCTCGTGGAGCTCATACGCGGGCTCCCTCTGCTCGATGGCATTGCGTGGCTGTCGAGTCCGGCGGTGGACGGCCGGCTCGTCGCATTCTGTGCGGCCTTGGCCCTGGTCGTGCTCGCCGTCGTTGGCGCCGTCCCGGCCGCAAATCTGTCGCGCCGCTCGATCGCGCAGCGTGCGCGCTCGACGGGTAGCGGCTTGCCGGGGAGTCAGCGCATCGTCGTCGCCGCGCAGATCGGCATCGCGGCGGTCGTGTTGTCGATCGCGGCGCTGTTTGGCCTGAATCAGCTTCGTGCAGCCCTCGACGATCCCGGCTACGACAAGGAGAACGTCAAAGTCGTGATGCTCAGGCCGACGGGCGACGAGCGTCCGCCGGATGCCGCTTCCGTGTTGACGCGAAGGCAGGCCCTCCAGCAACGACTACTCGCGATCCCCGGTGTCGACGCCGTCGGCTTCGGTAACGTCGCTCCCGGCGTGCTGTCGCCGGACACTTACCTCGTCGAGGCCGTCGCGGCCGCACCCGTCGAGATCGCGAGTCAGGTCGCTCGAGTGAATCCCGGCTGGTATCACGCGTTGCAAGCCCGCTGGCTGGCCGGCGGCGCACCGGCGCCCGAGGACGACGACGCGGTCGTCGTCAGCCGGCGTTTCGCCGAGCGCGCATGGGGGCGGCTCGACGTCGTCGGTGAAACGCTGCGCGCCCCGGCACGGCATTCTCGGGCCGGCGGTGCGGTTGAAGGCTTGTCCCCGCTGCGCGTAGCCGGCGTGGTCGACGACATCACTTTCGCGGACGCGTCGGGAAGCACGGCCCCCGCCGTTTTCGTGAACGCCACGCTGCCGTACGACTTTGGCGCGTTCATTGTCGTCCGCGGTCCCGCGAAGGCGCGCGACGTCGAGCTCGCGGTCAGCGACGAGCTGGCTCGGGGGGCGCCGGCTATCGAGGTCACCGGGGTGACCGCCGTCGCGGAGGCGGTCGATCGGCTCACGGCGCCGGACCGCGTCCGCACGGCGATGAGCGGTATCGCAGCGGCCTTCGTCGCGCTGATGGCCGCACTCGGCCTCTTCGGTGCGCTGCGCCTCGTGCTCGAAAGCGCCCGCTTCGAGCTGGCGCTGCGCGCGGCGATAGGGGCCGACACGAACGCGCTGCGCTCGCACGCGATCGGCCGCGGCGTCGTCCTGGGGCTGCCGGGTTTACTACTCGGCCTGCTCGTGTCCGCGCTCGTGCTCGGCGTCGTACGCCGCGAGTTCGAGCTGTGGCAGGTCGGCATCGTGCCGGCGCTGGCGGTTTGCGCCTTGCTGCTCGGCTTGCTGATGTCGGTCTTCGTCTGGCGGGTGGCAGCGAGGGCTACGCGTATCGAGCCGAGCTCGGTGCTGCGAAGCGAGTGACGCTGGTCCCGCCCTGAGTGGGGGACGGCGAGTGAGTACGTACCAACGGGAGGAAACCCGCGTTCACTCTTCGGCCCCAGCGATCACCTTCCGCCCGATGATCTCGGTCGTCTGCATGGCTTCATCGAAGGTCATATCGCCGAATGCGATGTCGCAGGCGAAGTAGTCGGCGCCGATCGCCTCGACCCTGTCCGCCAGGAACTGACGAAAACCTGCCGACGTGCCGGCGAACGCGGCGCGCGGATGCGGCCTCTGCACCGGCCGAAGCACCATCGGCACCTTGTCGAACCGGTAGAACTCGCCCTCGAACGTCAGCTCGTCCGAGCCAAGCCCCTGCCGCAGCGGCGCGGGAGGCTCTCATTCACTTTCGCTGTCCGGCCTCGCCAGCACGCCGTCCGATACTCGCTTCGCCCGATTCCCGCGCCACGCCAGATAAATGCCGAGCGCCGCCAGGGCCGGCAGCAGCGGATGCTCGACCGCGAGCGTCACCGGATCGTCGAACAGGACCGCCGTGTTACGCAGCGAGCGCTCGAACATCGGCCCGAGGATGAAGCCGATCAGGAACACGATGAACGGAAACTGCAGCTTGCGCATGAAATAGCCGAGCCACGCGAAAACCAGCGTGACGCCGACGCCGAACATCGAGCCGGTCGTCACATAAGCCCCGGTCAGGCAGAGCACCGCCGTCGAAGCGACGATCAGGCGGCGCGGAATCGCGAGGAACATCGTGAAGACGCGAAGGCCGACGTTGCCGATCACGAGGTTCAGCAGGTTCGCGATCATCAGCGACGCGAAGAGGCCATATACGATCTCGGCGCTTTCCTCGAACACGAACGGCCCCGGCGTGATGCCGTGGATCAGAAACGCGCCGACGATCAGCGCCCCGGTAGCGCTGCCGGGGATACCCAGCGTCAGGAGCGGGATCATGCTCGCGCCGATGACGGCGTTGTTGGCCGATTCGATCGCGGCGAGCCCTTCGAGCTTGCCCTTGCCGAATTGCTCGGGCGTCTTCGACGCGCGCCGCTCGGCCCCGTATGCGAGGAAGGCCGCGACCGATGCGCCGAGCCCCGGCAGCGCGCCGACCCCGGTGCCGATGACCGACCCGCGCAAGATCGCGCGGGCGCAGCCGCGCAGCTCGGCCCAGCTCAGCCGGTCGTCCCGGCTCGAGCCGAGCGCGATGCGCGGCGCCTCGGGCTCGGCCGCGCCGCCGCGGAAATAGCCCTCGATCTGCACGAGCACCTCGCCGAAAGCGAGGACGCCGATCGCGATCGCGACGAGCGGGATTCCGTCCTGAAGCTCGAGCAGCCCGAAGGTCAGCCGCTCGCCGCCGGTCTCGAGGTCGAGCCCGACCGTCGCGAGCAGCATGCCCAAGGCCAACGCGATCGCACCCTTCGGCACCGAGCGCCCCAGCAGCGTCGTGATAAACGCGAACGCGAAGACGAGCACGCCGAGCAGCTCGGCCGGGCCCATCCGCAGCGCCAGCACGGCGAGCGGGGCCGCGGACACGATCAGCACGATGTCCGCGAACACGTCCCCCGCGACGGACGAGTACAGCGACAGCATCAGCGCCTTGCGCGGCTTGCCCTGTTGCGCGATCGGATGCCCGTCGAGCGCGGTCAGCGCGGTCGAGACCTCGCCCGGCGTGTTGATCAGGATCGACGTGATCGCGCCGCCGTATTCGCCGCCCTTGTGCACCCCGAGCAGGAAGGCGATCGCCGAGACCGGGTTCATCGCGTACGTCAGCGGCACGCCGATCGCGATCGCCATCGGCGCGCTCATGCCCGGAATCGCACCGACGACGATGCCGAGCGACACGCCGAGCGCGATGAACGCGATGTTGACGGGCGCGAAGGCGGCGGCGATGCCGGCGAGAATCGGGTCCATCAGCGTCCGCGGCGCGTCAGGGCAGCGGGAAGCCGAGCAAGCGGTCGAACAGGAGCCACAGCACGACCGGAAACGCCGCCGCGGCGCCCACGACGACCCTGACGCTCGCGCGCGCGATCCCCATGAAGCCGGCGACGATCGCGGCGGCGCCCGCGAGGTAGCCGAGGTAGCTCATCAGCGCGAACGTCGCGGCGAGGACGCCGGCCGTCGTCGCGACGAAGATCCAGCTGCCCTTCGGCAGCGGGGCCGGCTCGTCCGCGCCGGCCCGGCGCTTGATCGCGCCGGCGCAGAGCAGCGCGGCCGCGCCGGTCGCGAGCGCCGCCGCGACATACGGCATGAACGCCGGGGACAGGTTCGCGCCGAGCGCGCCGCCGGTCACGTAACGCGGGATGATCACGAGGATCGTGACCAGCCCGAGCGCGACGAACAGCGCTCCGCTGATCAGATCGGCGCGCCGCATCGTCCCGGCCGCGACCTCATCGCTCGGCCGCCTCCGCGGTAATTCGCGCGAGCGCCCGCGCCAGCGAGTCGGCTTCCGTTTCGAGCACGGCCGTGATCTCGTCCGGGCCGAGGTAGTACTCCGGATACTTCAGGCTCTCGATCAGCGCCTTCATCTCGGGCGAGCGGATCGCCTGCTCGAGCGCGCCCGCGAGCGTCCGCTCGATCTCGGCCGGCAGATTCGGCGGCGCCGACACGATGAACACCGCGCACGAGGCGATGTCGTAGCCGAGCTCCTTCAGCGTCGGCACGTCGGGCGACGTCGGCAGCCGCGTCTCCTCGACCGATGCGAGCACGCGCATCTGCCCGGACGCGACGTGATCCACGTGCGGGCCGCCCGAGAACGCGAAATCCGCGTGCTGGCCGAGCACCGCCTGCATCGTCTCGCCGCCGCCCTGGACCGTGATCACGCGGAACTCGACGCCGGCGACGCGCGCGATGTAGTCCGCGACGACCCGCGTGACGGCCGACTGCGACGCGAAGACCGGCTGCTCGCCGCGGCGCGCGGCCTCGATCAGGTCGTCGAGCGTCCGATACGGCTTGCTCGCATGCGTGACCAGCGCGCACTGGCCCTTCGACACCGACGCGAGATGCGTAAAATCGCCGACCGCGTAACGCGTCGTCTCCGGAAGCACGACCGGATTGCCGGTATAGGCGTGCGAGATCGTCATGCCGAGGCTGTAACCGTCGGGCGCGCTGTTCAAAAGCTGCGTCGCCATGACGCTGCCGCCGCCCCCGGTCCGGTTGTGGACGATGACCGGCACGCCGAGCACGTTCTCGAGCGATTTCGCGAGCACGCGGCCGATCACGTCGGTGCTGCCGGCGGGCGCCGAGCCGATGTACAGATCGATGGGCCGCGACGGATACTCGGCGGGCGTCGCGTCCGGGCGCCCGCAGCCGGCGAGGATCGCCGCGGCCGCGGCCGCGGCCAGCAGACTCAGCAACGTGTTCAGCCGCCGGCTCAAACGCATGCCGTCAATGGGCCGGCTGCGCCGGGCCGAGCATCTCGCCCACGATCGGCCTCGACGGCGTGCCGTCGACGCCCACCGGCACGTCGCCGACCAGCGTGACGCGATAGAGCTGGCGGTCGAAATCGGTGTCGAAGACGTCCTCCGGCGCGAGGTGCGCGGTCGCGCGGTTGTCCCAGATCGCGACGTCGCCGGCGTTCCAGCGAAAACGGACGACGAATTCCGGCCGCACGCAGTGCTCCCACAGGAACTCGAGGAGCACCTGGCTCTCGCGCGCGCCGAGGCCGACGATCGATTTCAGGAACTCCGGGCTCACGTACAGCGCGCGCTCGCCGGTCTCCGGATGCACGCGCACCAGCGGGTGCTCGCTCGAGAAGCTCTTGCGGTTCGTCTGCGTCAGCGCATTGCCGGTCACCTCGCCGTAGCCGTGGATTCCCCGCAGCCCGTCGACGAACTTCTGCATCGCCGGCGACAGCGCGGCATAGGCCGCGACGAGATTCGCGAACTGCGTGTCGCCGCCGTAGGGCGGGATCGTGACGCCGCGCAGGATCGACGCGGCCGGCGGATTGACGATCGTCGTCAGATCCGTATGCCAGCCGGTCCACGGCCGGATCGGCCGGGCGTCCATGTGCGTATGGCGCTCGCGCCGCTTCGCGACGGAATAGACCTCGGGGAAATTCTCCTCGTGGCCGTACAGCACGTGGCCGATCGTCGGCTCGCCGAGCTGCCGCGCGAACGCGACGTGCTGGGCGTGATCGAGGTGCTGGTCGCGGAAGAAGATGACCTTCCACTGCAACAGCGCCGCCCAGATCTCCTTCGCCGTCCGCGGCGCGAGCGGGTGCTTCAGATCCACGCCGACGATCTCGGCGCCGGTGCGCACGGACATCGGCCGAATCCCGATCGTGCTCCCGGCCCCCGCGTTCTCGAGCGGCGGTGTCGACGCCATCGTATGCCCCGTCTGTGGTAGAGCGCGGCGCCCCGGGGCCGCGCTTGCCGCTATCGCCTGCGGCAAGATTGAATGCAAAATGACCGCGGGGTCAAGCAAGGGGGCGGGCTCAGGACTGCGATGGATGAAGTTTCTATTCGGCCGCTGAATCCGGTCATCGGCGCGGAGCTCGA
>JAFGNC010000214.1 GCA_016927175.1 Gammaproteobacteria bacterium
CGGCGCCGGGCTCGTTTTCATCGGCCTGGGCTGCCCCAAACAGGAGTTCTTCGCCTTTGAGCACCGGGCGTCCATTAAAGCGGTCCAGCTCTGCGTGGGCGCGGCGTTCGACTTCATCGCCGGCACGAAGCCGATGGCGCCGCGATGGATGCAGAGCGCGGGTCTCGAGTGGCTGTTCCGTCTGCTGTGCGAGCCGCGCAGGCTCTGGCGTCGCTACCTCTTCACGAACAGCTGGTTTCTGCTCGGCATGCTGCGCGAGCTCGCGCAGCGTCCGCGGCAGCGTGCGCCGGAGTCGATCAGATGATGAGCACGGCGGGGCATCGGCTCGGCTCGTCGCTTCGGCTCGCGGCTTCGGCCGCGCTGCTCTGCGGCTGCTCGCCGGCCGTGCAGGAGCCGCGAGGCACTGTCCTGCTCGAGTGGGATCAGCCGCCGGCTCGGGAGGCGGCGGGCGAATCGGCAGTGGCCGGTTACACGATCTACTACTGGAGGGCGAACGAGGGCCGCATCCGCAGGATCGACGTACCGGATCCGCGGCGGCGCACCGTCGAAGTCGAGCGGCTCGCGCCCGGCGAGTACTACTTCTCGATGGCGTCTTACGATGAGCTCGGCACCCGCAGCGAGCTGTCGCGGGTTTTCCGGCAGGTCGTCAGATGAGGCGCGAAGGTGTCGATCCGAGGCTCGCCCGCCGCGCGCTGCGTTACGCGGCGCTGACGGCCGCCTTGTCGGCAGCCGCTCCCGCCGGCGGCGGAGTGCTCGGCGAGAACGTGGACGCGCATGCAAGCGTCGGCATGCTGAAGGACGACAACATGTTTCGCCGCGACTTCGACGTGCGCGACGAGACGCGGCTGCGCGCGCAGGCGGGAGTCGAGGCGCTGCTCGAGATCGGGCGGCAGTCGCTCCGCCTCGATGCGCTCGCGCACGACAACCGCTTCGAGAACACGAGCGAGCTCGACTACGTCGGCAGCGCCGGCAGCCTGACGCTCGACTGGGAAGCCGGCAGGCGGCTCGACGGGACGCTCGCCTATCTCTACTCGGACGATCTGACGTCGTTCAATCAACTCAGGCGGATCGAGAAGGACATCACGACGATCGAGGACGCGCGGGCCGAGGCCGGGTTCTTCCTGACGCCCCGGCTGCAGGTTCGCGGCGATGTGCGCGCGGTCCAATGGCGGCACAGCGCGCCGGCCTGGCGCTCTTCCGAGCTCGACGAAACGCACTACGGCGCGAGCCTGATGCTGCGCACGGCCGCCGACAACTTCATCGGCATCGGGACGACGCGGATCGACGGTGAGTATCCGAACCGGTTCTTCGGTCCAGGCTCGATCGCGGACAACGCGTACGAGCAGATCGCCTCCGTGCTGATCGTCGAGTGGAGCTCGGGCGGGAAGACATCGTTCGACATGCGGGTCGGCCACACATCGCGCGAGCAGGAGCATCTGTCCGGCCGGGATTTCGACGCGGTGACCGGGGGCATCGCGTTCGAGTACGCGCCGTCGCCGAAGACGACGCTGAGCGTCGCCTGGTCGAGAGACATCCGCTCGATCGACGAGGCGGTGGCGCGCGCGGCTCTGGTGGACCGTATAGACGTCACCCCTTCGTGGCAGGTGTCCCCCAACGTTCTGATCAGCGCCCGCGCGACGTACCGCCAGCAGGATTTCATCGGCCTCGAAGCCGTGCCGGACGAAGGGCGCGTGGACGAGGAGCTCCACGTCGAGACGCAGGTCCTGTATTCGCTCGGGAGCAGGTACTCGCTCGAGGTTGCGGTCGGCCGCGGTGCGCGCGACTCGACGCGGCGGGGGCTCGATTACGACTACTTGTACGGCAACGTCGGAGTGAGGGTCACGTTTTGAGAGTCGTCATTGCATGCCTTGCCGGCCTGTGGCTGGCCGCGGCTCCGGCTCAGAGCTACCTGATCGGGCCGGGGGATCTGCTCGAGGTGCGGGTCTACGAGCAGGAGGATCTCGACACGACCGCGCGGGTGGGCGCGGACGGCGACATACGGCTGCCGCTGATCGGCACCGTAGCCGTTGCCGGCATGAGCGAGCGCGAAGCGGAAGCCGAGATCGCCCGGCGGCTCGAGAGCGGCGGCTTCCTGAGGACGACGCACGTCACGGTCGTGATCGCCGAGCACGTCAGCAACATGGTGTCGGTCCTCGGTGAGGTCACGACCCCGGGCCGATACTCGCTCGACAACGGCAACACGCTGGCCGACGTGATCGCGCAGGCGAACGGCACCACCGAGAACGCCAACCACCGTGTCATCGTCGTCAGCGGCGATCAGCGCGCGGAGATCGACCTCGACTCGGCGCTTCGGGTCGGCGGCGTCGACGGACCCTGGCGGCTCAGGGCCGGCGACGTCGTCTACGTGCCGCGCATGGACATGTTCTACGTGTACGGCGAGGCGAGGCAGCCCGGCGCGTACCGGCTCGAGACGAACATGACCGTGATGCAGGCGCTCGCGCTCGGCGGCAGCCTGACCGAGCTCGGCTCGGAGAGGCGCGTCATGATCCGCCGGGTCGACGAAGACGGCGACGTCGTGTCGATGGACGCGGACCTGACGGATCAGCTGCAGCCGAACGACGTCCTGTACGTGCGCGAGCGGGTCTTCTGACGCGCCCGCGCGGCGAGGTGGAGCATGAATCTGTATCAGCTGCTCGGCGCGCTGAAATCACGATACGCCGTGGTGCTCGCGAGCGCGGCGATCGCCGTGACCGCCGCGCTTGCGCTGACGCTGCTGCAGCCGGCGCAGTACACGGCCACCGCTTCTCTGGTCGTGGACGTGACCGAGACGATCCGGGACGAGGACAGGATGATGCGGGCGGAGCCGTCGCAGGCATACATCGCGACGCAGCTCGACATCATCCGCAGCCCGGCGCTTGCGGCGCGGGTGGTCGAGCGGCTCGACCTGGTCGGCGACCCGCACTTCGCCGCGCAGGACGCGGCCGACGAGAGCGGTATACCGGCGGGACGGCGGATCCGGGAGATCGTCGCGAGGAACCTGTCGGTGACGTCCTCGCGTGACAGCCAGGTCGTGACGATCGGCTTCACGTCGACGTCGCCGGAGCTCGCGGCCAGGATCGCGAACGGTTACGCGGACGCGTATCTCGACCTGGTGCTCGAGATGAGCGTGGAGCCGGCCCGCCGCGGTGCCGAATGGTTCGGCGAGCAGCGCCGCGACATCCGGCAATGGGTCGAGGAGGCGCGGGACCGGCTGTCGGGGTATCAGCAGGAGAAAGGCATCGTGACGGCGGACGAGACGGCCGACATCGAAACCGCCAAGCTGCAGGAGCTGTCGAGCCAGGCCATCTCCGCGCAGGCCGCGGCGTCCGCGGCGCGCGCGCTGCGCGACGAGCTGGAGCAGCTGATCCGGCGCGACGGCACGCTGGACGTGCTGCCGGAAGCGGCGTCGAGCGCGGTGTACGAGAGTCTGCGCGCCGAGCTGTCGGCGCAGGACGCGCGAATCGCCGAGCTGTCGTCGTCGCTCGGGGCACGGCACCCGCGGCTGCGGAGGGCCTATGCGGAGCGGGACGAGATCGTCGCGCGGCTCGGCCGGGAAGTCGGACGGATTCGCGACACGCTCGAGCGCAACGCGGAGCTCGCGGAGGCGAAGCTGGCCGCGCTCGGTGTCGAGCTCGAGGAGCAGCGTTCGCGCGTGCTCGAGCTGAACCGGATCAAGGGGGAAATTCCGACGCTGCAGCGGGACGTCGAGAACGCCGAGGAGGCCTATCGGCTGGCGCTCGAGCAGTTCAGCGTCAAGACGCTGCAGAGTCGCCTGCAGAACGTCAGCGCGACCGTGCTGCACGACGCGGAGCCGCCGATACGCCCGTCGAGCCCGAGCCTCAGAATGAATGTCGCGGCGGCGGGCTTCGTCGGAACGCTGCTCGGCCTCGTCATCGTGCTGCTGACGGAGTGGAGGAACCCCCGCGTGCGCGATCCTGCGACGCTCGAGACGCTGGCGATTCCGTATCTCGGCCCGGTCGAGACGTCGTAGCGCGATGTTGCGGCAGGCAGTCGGCGGGTGAGCATGGCTGACGACGACCCTGCGGTTCGAGGGCGGCAGCCGGCGCCCGACGATGCGCACGCGCTGATTCCCTTGCGGCCGCCGCAGCGCAGCGGCACGGCCGTCGTCCGCTACGAGAAGAACCTGATCGGCCGCCTGCTGGCCGCCGACGGTAAGATCTCCGCGACAGGGATCCACCGTGTGCTGCGGGTGCAGAGCCGGGACGGCACGCGCAAGTTCGGCGAGCTGGCGGTCGGCATGAGCCTCGTGTCGGAGCGTGACGTGCAGATCGCGCTGTGCAGGCAGTTCGGCTATCCGTCGGTGGAGGACCTCGAGGGGCGTCTCGGCCCGGAGCTGTACATGGCGCTCGCTCCGTTCTCTCCGGCTGCGGAGCTGCTGAACAAGGTTCTGGCGCAGCTGCCGCGCACGGCAGACGGGGAGGAGGGGCTGTCGATCGCGATCGTCAGTCCGGATCCGAAGGAGGGCCGGTCGACGCTGGCGGCGAACCTCGCCCTGGCCTATGCGCAGTCGGGCCGCAGGACGCTGTTGATCGATGCCGACCTGCGCAAGCCGAGCCAGCACAGGCTGTTCGGCCTCGGCAGCATGCGCGGGCTGACCTCGCTGTCGAGCGACTGGTATGCGGGCGACGAGGTGCTCGACCTCGTCCACCCCGCGCATCTGTTCGGTCTGTCCATCGTGCAGGCGGGCTCGACCTACGCGAATCCGATCGAAGTGCTGAACAACGAGCGGTTCGCGAAGCTCGTCGCCGACGCGCGCGTCGAATACGAAGCCGTCATCATCGACACGCCGCCGGCACGCAGTTACGCCGATGCGGAGGCGATCGCGGCGGTCGCGGCGCGCATGCTGATCGTGACGCGCGAGCACTATTCGCAGCTCGAGAGCGTCAGGTCCATCGTCGACTCGGCCCGCCGCCATCGAGTGGAGGTATTGGGGGCCGTGCTCGGTCGCTGACGCGCGGTCAGCTTCGACGGCTGGCCGACGGGCGGGCGTACCACGCCAGCGTCCGCCTCAGGCCTTCGAGCAGGGGCGTCCGGGCGCGCCAGCCGAGCGTGGCGAAAGCGTGCCCGGTGTCGGCGGCGCGGACCGGCTCGAGCGGCCTCTCGGGGAGCGTGCCGAAGAGCGGCTCGACGCGGGCGTCCGTCAGATGCACCAGGTGCTGCACGATGGTTCGCACGGAGACCAGGCGGCCCGTGCCGAGATCGATCGTGCAGCCGTCCGCGGCGGGGGCCGAAAGCGCCGCGGCGATGCCGTCGACGACATCGTCGACGAATATCCAGTCCGCCTGCCAGTGGCCGCTCGACAGCTTCGGCGGCCGGCCCTCGAGCAGCGCCGTCGCGACGCTCGGGATCAGCTTCGACGGATCCTGCGCCGGCCCGTACGTCATGAACGGCCGCACGACGACGACGGGCAGGCCGTACAGACGGTGGAACATGCGCGCGTAGGCGCTGCCGGCCCACTTGGCCGCCGAGTACGGCGACGTCGGCGCCGCGTCGGCTTCCTGCGGTTCGGTCAGCGAGCCGGCCAGCACGACGCGGCAGTCGCCGATCTCGGCTGCCGCGGTCAGCACGTTGACGGCGCTGACCAGCAGGCTGTGCAGGGTCGGCAGCACGAGCCCGAGATCCGGCAGCGCCGTGACGCGCCCCGACAGATGCACGATGGTGTCCGGCCGCAGCGCATGCACGAGCTCCCGAACCGTTCCGGCGTCGGCTGCGTCACCCTGCCACCAGCGCAGATCCTGCGCGGGGCCGGCAGTACGGGCGTTGCGCGACACGGCATGCACGTCCGCGCTGCACGCCGACAGGCGCCGGCACAGGTGCCGCCCCAGAAAGCCGCTGGCGCCGGTGACGACGATGCGGCGGTCCTGCAGCGCGCACCGTTCACGCCGCGCGTTCACGTCCGCTGCCCCCGAAAGTGGCCGAGGAGCGCGGGCGGATCGGCGGCGGCCCGGCGCTGGGCTTCGAGCAGGCCTTGCGGCGTGCCGATGTCGAGGTAGGGGCTGTCGCACACCGTCACGGCCTCGACCGAAAGCCCGGAGTCGATCGCCCGCTGAACGACGCTGCCCATCGAGGCTTCGGGCACCTCGCCGCGGCCGGCGCGCGCGATCGCTCGCTCGACGCACGCGTGCAGGTATTCGGTGAAAGCCGGTCGCCACGCGGCGACGCCCCACGTCCGCTGCAGCCGGGCGTCGGGCGGCCCGACCGAGAGCCG
>JAFGNC010000215.1 GCA_016927175.1 Gammaproteobacteria bacterium
CGTGAACCCGTCCCTGGGGGCTCGCTCTGCGACATCCCTGTCGCAGAGCGTCCCGGAAAGCAGGACAGGCGGCTGCTCGCGGAACTACGCGCCGACAATCCGGCACGGCGCGGCGCGCCGGGGCGTCACGGTTCGAGGTGGACGGCGACGCCGACGTCACCTTCGCTGCGCAGCACGTTGATGCTGACGTCGCGCGGATGCCGGTGCAACAGCAGGTCTACGGTGCCGTCGCCTACGCGCAGATTCTCGAGACGGACCCACGGCAAAAATTCCGGCAGCATCGGCTGCGTGAATCGAATCTGCGGCTTGTCCTGCCGGAATGAGATGCCGAGGCAGGCCTGCAGCAGCATGAACACCGCGCCGCTCGCCCAGGCCTGCGGCAGGCACGCGACCGGATAAAGCGTCGGCCCCTGCCCGCCGCGGCGCCGGAAGCCGCAGAACAGCTCCGGCAGCCTGTGCTCGTCGAGGAACAGCGTCGCGTCGAAAAGCCCCTGCATCAGCGCGACCGCCTGCCGCCTGAAACCGTATCGCGCGAAACCTGCCGCGATGATCGCCGTGTCATGCGGCCAGATCGAGCCGTTGTGGTAGGACATCGGGTTGAACCGCTTCTCGAGCCGCGACAGCGTTCGGATCCCCCAGCCCGAGAACGAGTCCTCCGCCATCAGCGTCTTGGCCGTGCGCCGCGCGCGCTCGGGCGTCGCGAGCCCGGCGAACAACACGTGCCCGGCATTGGACGAGCGCACGCGGCATGGCCGTCGCTCGCCGTCGAGCGCGATCGCGTAGGTGCCGAGATCATCGCACCAGAAGCGTTCGTTGAAGCGCTGCCGCAGCGTCGCCGCCTGCTTCTCCAGCTTCTCGGCGAGGTCGGGCTTGCGCAGCGCGCGGGCGAGCCGGGCCGCGCCGCGCTTGCCGGCGTAGACGTAGCCCTGCACCTCGCATAGCGCGATTGCGCCGGTCGCGAACGAGCCGTCCTCGTGCGAAACGCTGTCCCAGGAATCCTTCCACCCCTGGTTCGCCAGGCCGCGCGCGGCCTGCCGCAGGTAGTCGATGAATCCGTCCTCGTTCTTGTCGCCGTGCAGGTCGATCCATGCGAGCGCGCGCTCGACGTTCGGCCACAGCTGGCGCGCATAATCGAGATCACCGGTTTGGTCGAAGTAGCGTGCCGCGAGCATCAGGAAAAGCGGCGTCGCATCGACGGTCCCGTAGTACTGCCCGAACGGCACTTCCTTCAGGGCGGCCATCTCGCCCCGCCGGACCTCGTGCACGATCTTGCCGGGCTCGGCGTCCTGCTCGGGCACCGTCTCCGTCGCCTGCCGCGACGCCAGAACGTCGAGCACGCCGCGCGCGATCTGCGGATTGATCCACAGCGTCTGCAGTGCAGTGATCAATCCGTCGCGGCCGAAGATCGTGCTGTACCACGGAACGCCGGCGTACGGGTAGACGCCTTCGTCGGTCTTCGTCGACAGGATGCGCAGGTCCGCGAACGAGCGGTTGAGCCAGTCGTTGAACTGCTCGTTGGCCGTATGGATCCGGCACTCGTGGCGGGCAAGCTGCTCCGCGGCCTCGCGGTTTTTGCGCTCCACCTGCTCGAAAGACAGACTGACTCGGCGGGGTTGCGGTTCCTCGGCTTCGCACGAGATCGTGAAACCGATCGACACTTCCGCGCCGGCCTCGAGCGTCAGCGAAAAGGACATCTGGTCGCCCTCGATCCGATCGGGTCGGATCGTGCTCGTGAGGCGCGTGCTGCGCAGCACACCGTCGAGCCCCTGGTACGACAGGACGACGCCGCGCTCCTCGACCGACGGCGGCTGCAGCGTCCCTTTCCTGTCCCGCGCCAGCCCCCGCACCTCGAAGATGTCGGAGTAGTCGGCGCCGAACACGACGGTCAGCGGCATGCGGATCTGCTGGTGCGCGAAGTTCGTAATCCGGATCTGCTCGTAGCACTCCCGCCCCCACAGCAGCTTGCCCCGGAAAATGTGTATCTCCCCGCGCGGCGCAACGACCCGGTCGCCGTCGTACAGGTCCACGTTGGTCAGGTCGACGGCGAAAATGCTCGTGCCGTGCGTGACGATCGAGTTCAGCAGCAACGGCCGCTGCCCGTCGATAAGCAGCTCCCACCGCGACAGGAAGCGCGTATCCTGATGATAAATGCCATGCTCGCCCTGGCCGAACGGATGCACGTCGCCGAAGCGGTCGAACACTCCGAAAGTGTCGCCCTGCTTCAGGACACGCTTGCGGTCGTCTACGCGCGACGACGTCGCATGGACGTAGTACTCGTCGTCCAGGAAGACCAGCTCACGCGGCGCGCTCATCTTTGTTGGTCAATCGCGGCTTTGTCGGAATGTGATGCAGCAGGCGCGCGTACTGCAGCGCGTACGCTCCTGCCATCTGCTCGACCGTGAAGCGGCGCTCGAACTGGCGCCGGCAAAGCATCCTGTCCAGCGAATCCACTCTGCCGACGGCCTCGACCGCTTCCTCCTCGCTGTTCACGATGAAACCGGTCACGCCTTCGTCGATGATTTCCCGCACCGAGCCGCAATCGAATGCGATGGTCGCAGTCCCGCTGCCCATCGCCTCGACCATGACCAGCCCGAAGGGCTCCGGCCAGTCGATAGGGAACAGCAGCGCTTTGGCATTGCCGAGGAACTCGTTCTTCTCCCCCTCCCCGATCTCACCGATGAATTCGACCCACGGGCTCCTCAGCATCGGCCGGATGCATTCCTCGAAGTAGGTGCGATCGGCACGGTCGACCTTCGCCGCGATCAGCAGCTTGACCCCTGCCCGCTCTGCGATGCGGATCGCGCGATCCGGCCGCTTCTCCGGCGACAGCCGGCCGAGGAAAGCGAGGTAGCCCCCGGAGCCGCTTCCGAGCCGGTAAAGCCCTCCGGGAAGGCCGTGATGAACCGTGCCGAGCCAGTTCAGATGAGGCAGCGGCACGCGTTGCGCGTCGGATATCGACACGACGGGCATCTCGGGATACTCATCGTAGATCGGCACCAGGTCCGGAATGTCCAGACGCCCGTGCAGCGTCGTCAGGTTCGGTACCGCATGGCGGCGCGACATTGGGAAATGCAAATAGTCGATGTGAAAATGGAGCACGTCGAACTCTTTGGCGCGCGCGAACACTTTCTCGAGCAGCAATATGTGGCGCGCCAGCGGATCGATGCAGCTCGAATCCAGGCGCACCGCAGTCTCTCCGACCGGCACGTGATGTGCGAGCGTCGTCGAGTCGCCGCTCGAGAACAGCGTCACATCGTGACCCTGGCGCACGAGCTCGTCGGTCAGGTAGGCGACGACTCTTTCGGTGCCGCCATAAAGCTTCGGGGGTACGCATTCGTATAGCGGGGCAACCTGCGCGATCCTCACGAGACGACCTCTCGCGGGGCGATCAGCTCATGCAAAATGATGGCGCCAGACGCCCCCGCGGCGGCGGCTGTTGAATCCTTCATGCCATCGATCCTCCTGATTGTTGGCACAGGAGCGAAGCAATTTGTATGCCAAGCCCCCGCCGCCCCTCGGAAAACGGCAGCGCTCGCCCTATACTGATCCCCTTCGGGAGGAGGTCAACCATTTATGAAGCATTCGCGTTCCGAGCAGCGCGGTCCGTTCGTCGGGTCCGCCGAATCGTTCGTCCTGTCCGCCGCGCTGCTGATCGGCGCCGCGGCCGCAACCGCGCCGGCCGGCGCTCAGCAGTCGGTGCCGTTCCAGTTCGGAATACCCGTCGCGCCGCAGGGCCTGGCCGACAAGCCCCTCGGCGAGGGCCCGTTCGAGTACCCGACGGCGGAAGGCATGGACATCCGCGTCACGATCGTGACGAAGGAGCTCGAATTCCCCTACGCGCTCGAGTTTCTGCCCGACGGCACGCTGCTCGTCACGGAGCGGGCCGGACGCCTGCGGGCGATTCGCGACGGCAAGCTGGAGCCGGAGCCCGTCGCCGGCGGCCCCGAGGCGTTCTCGGCCGGGGAATCCGGTCTGCCGGGCGCGGTGCACGGATACATGAACCTGGCGCTGCATCCGCAGTACGATGACAACCGCCGGATCTACATGAGCTACACGAAGCCGCTGGCCGACGACCGCACGACGGTCGCGATCGGGAGCGGCACGTGGGACGGCGAAGCGCTGCAGGACTTCACCGACGTGTTCGTGCTCGACGAGGGCACGGGCGGCGCGACACCCATCATCTTCGGCCAGGACGGCAAGCTTTACGTCGCGACGAGCGGCGGCGACGCCCAGGATCCGAGCTCGCATGGCGGTAAGGTGCTGCGCCTGAACGACGACGGCAGCGTGCCGCAGGACAACCCCTTCGTCGGCAAGGACGGCTATAAGCCGGAGATCTACACGCTCGGGCACCGCAGCTCGCTCGGTCTCGCGGTGCACCCGACGAGCGGCGACATCTGGCAGAGCGAGAACGGTCCGAACGGCGGTGACGAGCTGAACGTCATCCGGGCGGGCCGCAATTACGGCTGGCCGATCGTCAGCCTCGGCCGCACGTATCCCGGTCCGTGGCAGAACGAGAAGAACATTCCGACGCACGACGGCTACGAGGCTCCGGTCGTGTACTGGACGCCGGCGATCGCCGTCTCGGGTCTGACGTTCTACACGGGCAGCGAGCTGGCGGCGTGGACCGGCGACATCTTCGTCGGCGGACTGCGCTACGGCGAGATCCCGGGGACCGGCCGGCTCGACCGGGTGCTGGTCAACGAGAACATGGAGGAGCTTCGACGCGAGTCGCTGCTGCTCGATCTGCGCCAGCGCATCCGCGACGTGGCGCAGGGACCGGACGGGCTGCTGTACGTCGTCACGGACGAGGACGAAGGCGCCGTGCTGCGCATCGAGCCCATCCGCTGATCGTCGGGAAGCCGCAAGCATGGCAGCCAACAAGGCGATCAATCCGTGGACGTGGCAGGATGCCCTCGCCTTCTCGCAGGGGGTCGAGACGCGCGGGGCGACGCGCGTGCTGCATCTGGCCGGTCAGGCATCCGTGGACGGAGACGGCAACGTGCTGCACGCCGGCGACATGGCGGCACAGCTCGATCGGGCGTTCGACAACCTCGAGACCGTGCTGTCGCAGGCGGGCTTTGCGTTGACCGACATCGTTCGGCTGAACTACTACGTCACGGACGTCAACGCCTTCTCAGCCGCCGGCGCGACGATCGGCGCCCGTCTGGCAGCGGTGCCGGTCAAGCCTTCCGGGTGCCTGCTCGGTGTCTCGAGTCTCTTCCATCCCGACGCGATGGTCGAGATCGAGGCGACGGCGATGGCCTGAGCGCTACCGCCATGACCCGGCAGACTGCGGTGGTCGTCGGTGTCGGTCCGGGGCTCGGCTGGTCGCTGGCCCGGCGCTTCGCGGATGCGGGCATGCACGTCGTCGCCGCGGCGCGCGATCGTGACAAGCTCGACGCGCTGCTTGCCGGC
>JAFGNC010000216.1 GCA_016927175.1 Gammaproteobacteria bacterium
TATCGGCCTCACCGGCGGCGTGGCCAGCGGCAAGAGCGTTGTTACCCGCTTCTTTCGGGATGTCGGGTCGCCGACGATCGATACGGATCTCGTCGCCCGTGAGGTCGTCGAGTACGGACGACCCGGACTCGTTGCCGTCCGTCAGGCCTTCGGCGAAGCCATCCTCACCCCCGACGGCCGCCTCGACCGCCGCAAGCTCCGCTCCATCATCTTCGCCGACGAGTCCAAACGCCGGGAGCTGAACGCCATCCTCCACCCCCTGATCCGCCGACGCGTCCTCGAGCAGGTCGACGCCCTCGCTGCCCGCGGAGACGTCCCTTACGTCATCATTGCCGTCCCCCTGCTCGTCGAGACGAACTTCGGCGAGCTCGTCGACCGCGTCCTCGTCGTCGACTGCGAACCCGAGACGCAGCTCGCGCGCCTGATGGCCCGCGACGGCATGACCGAAACCGAGGCGCGGGCGATGATCGCCGCGCAGGTCGACCGCGAGACGCGGCTCGCCGCGGCCGACGACGTCATCGACAACTCGGGATCCCTCGAGGACACGCAGCGGCAGGTGCAGCGGCTGCACGAGCGCTATCGCCAACTGGCGACGGTTTGATCGATGCGCTCGGGACGCGCAGAATAGCGCGTTATGGTAGATCCCGCCGAACAACTGACGACACACCATTCGCCTGAAGACCAGTTGATCAAGTTCGAGCAGCCGCTGACGGAGCGGATGCGGACTTTCCTGCGGATCGAGTTCCTGGTTCAACAGGCGGCCTTCCACATTCAGGACCGGACGTACCACGGCACACGCGCAGCGGTGTCGAGCTTCCTGGAGATCCTGACGATCCTGGGCCGCGGCGACGCGCGCGCCGAGGTCATGAAGGAGCTGGAGCGCCAGTCCGAAATCCTGAGCCGCTACAGGCGCACGCGCGGCGTCGACACTGTGCAGCTGGACAGCCTGATTCAGAACCTGGGCGGCATGAGGACTCGGCTCGCTGAAGCCGGGGCGCTGTTCATGAATCCGCTGAAGGAGTGCGATTTCCTGAGCACGATCCGGCATCGCAGCGCGATCCCGGGCGGCACCTGCGTGTTCGATCTACCGGACTACGCTTATTGGCTGAACCTGCCGTACGCGGATCGCGTGGAGCAACTCGAGGCGTGGATGGACCGGCTGCGGCCGATCTACGATCCGGTTTCCGAGCTGCTGTGGCTGACGCGCGAGTCGAACGAGCCGACGTACCGCGTCGCGACCGGGGGGCTTTACCAGTACAACCTGCCGCGGACGGAACACTTCAACATGGTGCGCGTGCTGACGCCGGCGGCATGCGGCATGTTCCCGGAGATCAGCGCGGGGCAGCACCGCTTCACGGTCCGCTTCCTGAGCTGGCAGGGCGTCGACCAGCGGCCGACGCAGGTCACGCAGGACGTTCGCTTCCTGCTGGCGTTATGTTGAATCGCGACGGCCTGGCCCGCCCCACCCGGCGGTTCAGGTAGTCACGGCAACGCGGCGGCGCGCTCAGCAGGGCAGCGGGCAGCGCGCGCCCGACCGCTCGCGACAACAGCGCGGTGCCCGCTCGAGACAGCCGCGCGGTGCCCGCACGTTCACCGCCGCAGCAGCGTGGACGCGTGACCACAGCGCCGCAGCAGCGCGGCGGCGTGACGTCAGCGCCGCAGCAGCGCGTCGACGATCGGCCGGTCCGCCGGCAGCAGCCCGAAATCCATCAGCTCGACAGGGCTGACCCACGCGAGCGGCTGCCCCTCGAGCGGCCGCGGCTCGCCGTAGAACCTCGCGACGTGCCAGATGTCGAGCAGCACGCGGCGCTCCGGGTAGTCGTGGCGGTGAAGCATGAACGGCTCGGCCTCGAGCACGACGATGCCGAGCTCCTCGGCCAGCTCGCGGTCCAGAGCCTCGCGCGGTGATTCCCCCTCGTCGAGCTTGCCGCCCGGAAATTCCCAGTGGCCGGCCATGTGCGTGCCGGCGCGGCGTCGATTGACCAGGATTCGGCCCTGCTCGTCCTCGATCAGACCGACGAGGACGTGGAGAACGCCGTCGGCGGCTCGCGGGAGATCCGCCTCGTTCTGCGCCACGGCAAAGGTCCCTTGTCAGCGCGCGGCCGCGCGGCTCGGACCGCGACCGCCGTCGGCGCGGAGCGACTCGGCGCGGCTCGCCCCGCGACCGCCGTCGGCTCGGCTCAGCCCATGGCAGTCGTCGACGCGGCCCGCTTCCCGCCCCGTCTGCGACGGATGACGAGTGCTCACTCCAGCCTGCCGTGGCACTGCTTGAACTTCTTGCCCGACCCGCACGGGCACGGCTCGTTGCGCCCCACCTTCCTCTGGTCGCGCACATAGGGCGCGACAGGCTCCTGCATCGGACCGGCGGGCCCTCCCGGCGGCATCGCACCCGGTGGCATCGCTCCCGGCAGTCCGCCAGGCAGGGCGCCGGCCCCGGCGGCAGCGCGCGCGGCCTGCGACGCGCCCGGCGGCGGCTGGAAGCCCGGCGGCGGCGCGACCAGCGACGGCGCCTCGGCGTGCTGCGCGCGCAGCGTGGAAGGATCGGCCGCGGGCCGCTCGACGGCTTCGACGTCCTCCGGCCGGCGCACCTGGATTTTGGACAGAATCGAGATCGTGTCGTGCTTTACCCGGTCAAGCATGCTCGAGAACATCTCGAACGCCTCGCGCTTGTACTCCTGCTTCGGGTTGCGCTGTGCGTAGCCGCGCAGGTGGATGCCCTGGCGCAGGTAGTCGAGCGCGGCCAGGTGCTCCTTCCAGTGAGAGTCGAGCTGGCGCAGCATGACGCCCTTCTCGAGCTCGCGCATGATCGGCTCGCCGATCGACCTGACCTTCTCCTCGTACTCGGCCTCGACGCGTTCGAGGATGACCTTGCGCAGCCCCCTCTCGTCGAGCGACTCGTCCTCCTCGAGCAGCTTCGCGACGTCGAGGTGCAGGCCGAACTCGCGCTCGAGCGCCATCGTCAGGCCTTCCTTGTCCCACATCTCCTCGACGCTGTCGGGCGGCACGTGCTCGCCGACGACGAGATCCACGACCTCGGCGCGAATGCCGCGGACGGCATCGGCGACGTCGTCGGCATCCATCAGCTCCGTGCGCTGGTGGTAGACGACCTTGCGCTGATCGTTGGCGACGTCGTCGTACTCGAGCAGCTGCTTTCTGATGTCGAAGTTGTGCGCCTCGACCTTACGCTGCGCGCGCTCGATCTGCCGCGACAGCATCTTGCTCTCGATGGCCTCGCCGGACTTCATGCCGGCCCGCGCCAGCAGCCGCTTCGTGCGCTCCGGGTCGCCGAAGATGCGCATCAGGTTGTCTTCCATCGACAGGTAGAAGCGGCTGGAGCCCGGGTCGCCCTGACGGCCGGACCGGCCGCGCAGCTGGTTGTCGATGCGCCGCGACTCGTGCCTTTCCGTGCCGATGATGTGGAGGCCGCCTTCGGCGATGACCTTGGCGTGACGTTCCTTCCAGTCTTCCTCGAGCTCCGCGAGCTGCTCCGGCGTCGGATCGTCGGCCGCCGCAAGGCGCGCGCGCTCGGCCTCGAGGTTCCCGCCGAGCACGATGTCGGTGCCTCGGCCGGCCATATTCGTCGCGATCGTGACGGTGCCGGGCCGGCCGGCCTGCATGATGATCTCCGCCTCGCGCTCGTGATACTTCGCGTTCAGGACCTGGTGAGCGATCTTTTTCTTCTTCAGCAGCCCCGACAGGAATTCGGAGGTCTCGATCGACGTCGTGCCGACCAGCACCGGCTGCCCGCGATGGTGGCAATCCTCGATGTCCTCGATGATCGCCTCGAACTTGTCGCTCTGGCTCAGGTAGACGAGATCCGGCGCATCGTCGCGGATCATCGGCTTGTGCGTCGGGATCACGACGACCTCGAGCCCGTAGATCTGCTGGAACTCGTAAGCTTCCGTGTCGGCCGTGCCGGTCATGCCGGCCAGCTTCTTGTAGAGCCTGAAGTAGTTCTGGAACGTGATCGATGCGACGGTCTGGTTCTCTTCCTTGACGCGCACCCCTTCCTTGGCCTCGATCGCCTGGTGCAGGCCGTCGGACCAGCGCCGGCCGGGCATCGTCCGGCCCGTGAACTCGTCGACGATCACGACCTCGCCGTTCGTGACGATGTATTCGACCTCGCGGCGGAACAGCGCATGCGCGCGCAGCGCCGCGTTCAGGTGATGCATCAGCCGGATGTTGCCGGCGTCGTACAGGCTCTCGCCTTCGGCCAGGATTCCGGCGTCGGTGAACAGCCGCTCGACGTGATCGTGGCCCTCCTCGGTCAGATGCGCCTGCTTCGTTTTCTCGTCGACGGTGTAGTCGCCGGGCACGAACAGCCGGCACTGGATCGGTTTCGCGGCCGGATCCACCTCCACGACGTGGAAGCCGCCTTCCTTCGCCCTGGCGAGGGCCTCGCCGAGCCCCATCGTGCCGAGTGACTCGCCGTCGACGCCGAGCAGCTCGACCTGCGACGCCTCGATGTCCTCGTTGGCGCGCCCCTCGGGCAGCTCGTGCTTCTTCAGGTGCGGGATCAGCTGGTTGATCCTGACGTACAGCTCCGTGCTCTCCTCGGAGCGGCCGGAGATGATCAGCGGCGTGCGCGCCTCGTCGATCAGGATCGAGTCGACTTCGTCCACGATCGCGAAGCTCAGGTCCCGCTGCACGCGGTCCTGCGGCCTGAACGCAAGGTTGTCGCGCAGGTAATCGAAACCGAACTCGTTGTTCGTGCCGTACGTGATGTCCGCGGCGTAGGCCTGCCGCTTCTCATCGAGCGCCTGGCCGCTGCGCACGACGCCGACCTCGAGTCCGAGGAACCGGTAGACCGGCCCCATCCATTCCGCGTCGCGCTGGGCGAGGTAATCGTTGACCGTGACGACGTGGACGGAGCCGCCGGACAAGGCGTTCAGGTAAGCCGCCGCCGTCGCGACGAGAGTTTTGCCCTCGCCGGTGCGCATCTCGGCGATCTTGCTCTGGTGCAGGGCGATGCCGCCGATCAGCTGCACGTCGAAATGGCGCATCTTCAGCGTGCGGCGAGCCGCCTCGCGGACGACCGCGAAAGCCTCGGGCAGCAGCGCGTCGAGGTCCTGCTTCTCGGTGTAGCGGGCTTTGAGCTCGGCCGTCTTGGCCTTCAGCGACTCGTCGTCGAGCGCGGCGATTTCCTCTTCGAACGCATTCGCGGCGTCGACGAGGACCTGGTAGGACTTCAGCAACCGTTGATTTCGGCTGCCGAATATACCGGTCAGCAGATTCGTGGCGAAATTGGCCAAAGGTTTTCCTTGGGGCGAAGCCAAAGCGCGTATTCTAGCAGCCCGTCCGCGGACCGCGATCGAAGCGAAAATGACGGCGCGGCGCGGAATCCCGCGGTCCGAGGCGGCGTGCTACCCGTGCGCGGCTCGGCGGCGGATGCGGGCGCTCGATGCCAACCGACAGGCTGGCGGCCGTGAAGTTCCGTCAGTGGCGGATGTAGGACAGCGGATCGACGGCGCTGCCGTCCCGCAGCACCTCGAAGTGCAGGTTCGGCCCGGTGGCTCGCCCCGTGCCGCCCATGCGCGCGATGATCTGCCCCCGCTTGACCGTGTCCCCGACGGAGACGAGGTTGTCGGAATTGTGCGCGTAGCGGGTCACGTAGCCGTTGCCGTGATTGATCTCGACGAGCTGGCCGTAACCGTAGCGCTTGCCGGACCAGGAGACGACGCCCGACGCGACCGCGATCACTTCGGTGCCTTCCCGTCCCGCGAAGTCGATGCCTTTGTGGAAGGCGCGGCGGCCGGTGAACGGGTCGCTGCGATGGCCGAAAGTGGAGGAGATGTAGCCGGATTTCACGGGCCGGCCTTCGGGATGGACTTCGTCGGCCAGCTTGCGGTTCAGCAGAAAGTCTTCGAGCACGTCGAGCTGCCTGCCGCGGTCTTCCAGCTGCTCCGACAGCGCATCGAGGGAAGTCATGACGCTGCCGAGGCTCAGCTGCTCCGCGTCCCCGACCAGCTCTTCCGGGCCGCCGAGCGCGGGGGGCGAGGTGAAGTCGAATTCCCCGTCGTCGAGGCCCGCCATCTGAGTCAGACGCGCGCCGAGGGCGTCGAGCCTGACGACGTGCGCGTTCATCTGCCCGAGCCGCAGCGCAAGGGCGTCGATACTCTGCTGCAGGCTTCGCCGCGTCTGCTCGAGCTCCGCCTGCTGCGCCTCGAGATCGGCCCGCCACGTGGCGATCTGCCCCTCGGGATCCGCGACCCCGAGCAGGCTGGCGGACCTGACGCCGCCGTAGAACGCGCCGGCGGTGACGGCGAGGGCCATGCTCGCGAAGGCGAGCCAGACCCTCTTCGACGTCAGCCTCAGCTGGCCGACGTGGCCGCGGTCCTTGCACAGGAGTATCAACTGCATTCGTGGTCGCCTTTCGTTGTTCTTGATTTATCGTCGACGAGCAGGGCCCGGATCAATAGGGGCGCTCCCGCTCGCGCACGGTCGGCGACACGAGTATGCTGATTTAACGACACTCGGCAACCCCGCTATCGTAGGATCTCTCCGGTAGACCGGTGGCTTTGCGCCCCGCCCTTTCGGGTCGGTTTGCCCTGAACGACGTTTAGAATGCCCAGAACCTCTCCAGCACTCAAGCTTCCGCCTGTAAAACGTTGACGCCCTTCTCACTATGAAGCGCAAGGACCCGGCCTCCGTTGCGGAGCTGATCGGCCGGGGCCGGCTCGGCGCTCTGGCCCGGGAGGCCGAGCGCCGGCGCGGCGTCGCGGACCGCGTACGGGCACTGCTGCCGCCGGAGGAGGCGGAGCACCTGATCGGCGCCTCGACCACGGAGCAGGGCGAGCTCGTGCTCGTCATGGACTCACCGGTCTGGGCGGCGCGCGTGCGCTACCGCGCCGAAGAGCTCGGCGCCAAGCAGCTGCGCGTCAAAGTGGTGCCCGACAAAAAGGGGTCAGGGCCCTTTTAGCCCCGAAAAGGGGTCAGGGCCCTTTTCGCGAGAAATGGGGTCAGGGCCCTTTTCCCAGGACCTTCTTCAACGAAGACAGCCGAGGCGGGAGTCCCCCTTCGATGAACGA
>JAFGNC010000217.1 GCA_016927175.1 Gammaproteobacteria bacterium
GTGGACGGACCCTACGCTTATCTGAACGAAGGCCTTTATCTCAGCTCGAACCCGGCCGTGGGGCAGGGCGGCGTCGCGCTGACGTTCTACGAAAGCACGGGTTCGGGCGAAAGCACGGCCACGGGCGAAAGCGCGGGTTCCGGCGCAAGCACGGCTTCGGGCGCGCGCCGTGCGGGACCGGCAGGCGGACAGTAGTTACCAGCGCGTGGAATTCCGGCACCTGCGTTATTTCGTGGCCGTCGCCGAGGAGCTGAGCTTCACGCGCGCGGCGGCACGGCTGCGCACGGCGCAGCCGTCGCTGAGTCAGCAGATCCGGCAGCTGGAGAAGGAGCTCGGCGTCACGCTGCTCGATCGCGACCGTCATCGCGTGGCCGTCACGAACGCCGGCAGAGTGTTCCTGCAGCAGGCGAAAGACATTCTCGCGCGAGTGGATCATGCGAGCAGGCTGGCGCGGCAGGCCGCCGACGGCCTCGCCGGGGATCTCTCCGTCGGCACGTTCCCGTCGGCCGACGTCAGGATCCTGCCGGCGCTTCGACCGGTGATCGCCGAGCATCTGCCCGATCTCCGTCTGATCCTGCACAGCAAGTACGCCGTCGAGCCGCTGTCGGGGTTACGGGCGGGCAGGCTGGACGTCGCGTTCATGCGCCAGCCGGAGGATGCCGCCGGCCTCGACGTCATCGAGCTGCTGCGGGAGCAGATCGTCATCGTCCTGCCGTCGCATCACGCGCTCGCGCGCAGGAAGAAGATCCCGGTCAAGAGCCTCGACGACCTGCCGTGCATCGCCATGGAACGCTCGATGTCGCCGGCTCTGCACGACGCGACCGCGACGCTTTATCGTGAGGCGCGGATCCGGATGCACGCGGTGTCGAGCGCGGACAACGTCCTCGGCCATCTGCAGCTCGTGCAGGAGGGCCTCGGATTCGCGCTGCTGCCGGACTCGATGAAGGCGCTGCTGCCGCCGGGCGTCACGTTCAGGCCGCTCGATTGCGAGCCGGTGCCGACCGTGTCCATCGTCCTCGCGTTCAGGCACGGGAACCCGTCGCGGCTGGTGCGCGAGTTCGTGGGTCTCGCCCGTCGGCGCTTCGCGTCGCAGGGTTCGCCCGGTTCTCGGAAGACGTCTGACGTCTAAAGCCGGAGAGGGCAAAGTCTCCGGCAGACTCCATCATGCTCCCCGCAATCTTGGCCCTCGCGGGTTGCATGAACCGACGTGGCTGCTACTCCTGCGCAGCCGCGATGAAAACTACCGGGAATGACGTGATTTTGCGCTGCGACGCTAGGCGTAACTGGCTATAATTACAGTTACAGATAGATGTCGAGACGGAGGTTTGCATGACCGCGCATTCCAACGGTTCCCGCGCGACTGAAGCGACTGAGGCGACTGAGGCGACTGAGGCGACTGCGCCGACTCCGCCGACTGCGGCATCCGCCGGCGAACCCTCGATCGACGAGCTCGACGCCGCGATCTGCAGGCTCGCGCGGCAGATGAACGCACAGACCTATCGCTGGCTCATGCTCGTGCGCGACTTCGACGATCGCATGGGCTGGGCCAAGTGGGCGTGCCGCAATTGCGCCGAATGGCTTGCGCTGCGCTGCCAGCTGTCGCGGTCCGCCGCGCGGGAGCACGTGCGCACTGCGCAGGCGCTGCGCGGGATGCCGTCGATCTCCGCGGCCTTCGCCGAGGGGCGGCTGTCGTACTCGAAGGTGCGCGCGTTGACGCGCGTCGTCGAGCGGCACAACGAGGAGAAGCTGCTTGCGTACGCTTTCGACGTGACGGCCGCGCAGCTCGAGGAACGCTGCCGCGAGATGCGCAACGGCGAACCGGAGTCGGTGAACGGCGCCCGGCGGGCGTGGGAGCGGCGCTCGCTGACGCTGCGGCGCGATGCGGCGCGCGGCACGATGTCGATCAGCGTCGAGGTGCCGCTCGAGGCCGGCGAGCTGATCGCGAAGGCGCTCGAGCGCGCGGTCGAGGCGGGCGAGGTCGCGAGCGAGCACGAGTTCGGCGCGACGAGCGGGCCGCCGGGCGTACGGGACGCTTCCGAAGTGCGATCGGCGCCCGGCAATGGCTGGTATGCGCAGCAGGCGGATGCGCTCGTGGCCGTCGCGAAGGCGTATTTGTCCGGCGGCGGCGAGGGGGCGAAAAGCTCATTCGTCGCGGACCGCTACCAGGTCGTCGTGCACGTGGACGAATCGGCCCTCCGCGGAGGGGCGGGGCGGTCGGATCTGCCGATCGAGACCGTGAAGCGGCTGTGCTGCGACGGCAGCGTCATCACGATCGACGAGGACGAGCGCGGCAATCCGCTCGACGTGGGGCGCAAACGGCGCACGGTGACGACGGCGCTGAGGCGGGCGCTGTGGTCGCGGGATCGGGGTTGCGTGTTTCCGGGCTGCCATCGCAAGCGCTACGTCCACGGCCACCATATGCGGCATTGGGCGGACGGCGGGGAGACGAGCCTCGACAACACCGCGCTGCTCTGCGCGTTCCATCACCAGCTCGTGCACGAGGGCGGTTTCAGGATGGCGCGTGACCAAAACGGCGAGCTCTACTTCCGGCGCCCGGACGGGCGGGTGATTCCGCGGGGAGGCTATTCGCTGGAGGACACGGTCGACGAGGTTCCGATGGACGACTTTCGGATGGACGACTTTCGCATGCACGGCTGTCCGATGGACGCCGTCCACACCGACGCCCGCGCTGCGGCGGAGACCGGTCTAGGCGCTTCCGCGGAGGTGCAGCCGAACGCCGCCGCGGAAGTGCGCGAGCCGCGTGCGGTGTACGCGGTCGTGCGGCGTTCAGCTCGTCGGCATCAGCCTGCAGCCGTTCGTGGACCTGATCCTGTTCGGTTCCCTACGCATGGATCGCGCGGTCGAATGATCTCGCCGCACCGAGAGCCACTGTTGCATCGGATGCGTTCGTCGCCGCAATGATCGCCGGGTGTTGCAGGACAGCGCCGGGCGCATCCGCATCTCGCCCGTCGGCGCTTCGCGTCGCCGGGGCCTCGTAAGACGCCCGACGTCTAACGCGGCAGAGGGCAAAGTCTTAGCTCGCTTCGCCAGCGCCCGCTAGACTCTGTGGATCCGGCAGGGGGGCGTGGGTGACAGAGCGCAGCGTGAGGGGCGGATTCGCGGTCGTCTTGTGGGCCGTCATCGGCGTGGCCGCGGCCGCAGGCGGTCTCGCCCGGGCGCAGCCGACCGGGCCGCCAGCGGGCGATCAGCATCGGGAGTACGTTTTTCCGCCTACCGGCGAGACGCTCCCGTACCGCCTGTACGTGCCGACGGCGTGGGACGGGGACGCCGCGCTGCCGATCCTGTTGTTTCTGCACGGCGCCGGCGCGGACGAGAACACCTACGTCGACATGAGCGACGGCCTGCTGCGCCGCCTGGCGGAGGAGCACGGCTACATCCTCGTATCGCCGCTGGGTTTCAGGCCGCTCGGCGCGTACGGCAATCCGCTGCGGCTGCCGGCGGTTTTCGGCGAGTCCGAGGCGGCGGCCGAGCAGCGTGCCGCGGTCGGGCCGGAACGCCGGCGCGAGCTCGCACTGAGCGAGCTGGACGTCATCACCGTTCTCGACATCGTGACCGAAACCTACGGCGCGGATCGCAGTCGCACGTTTCTCGCCGGCCACTCGATGGGCAGCGGCGGCGTCTGGCACCTTGCGGCACGCTATCCGGAGCGCTGGCGCGCGGTCGCGCCGATGTCGGGCCCGTTCATCGACGCGGAGACCTATCCCTTCGATCTGATCCGCGATCTGCCGATCTTTATGACGGAGGGCACCGGCGCCGAGCCGTCGCTCGCGGGCAGCCGCGCGCTCGCCGCATTTATGCGCGAAGGCGACTTCGATTTCGAGTATCTCGAAGTGGCCGGGGACCACGGCGGCATGGTGCCGATGGTCATGCCGGCGATGTTCGAGTTCTTCGATGCCGTGTCCGCCCGCGGGGAGCAGCTCTCCGCCCGCAGCGGCGCCGCCTTCGATACGGCGCCCGCCATCGATACGGCGCCCGCTCGATTCGTTGGCGAGCCGTCCGGCACCGGTCCTTTCCCTGCGACGGCGGAGGTTCGCGCCGAGCTGCCCGGCCATACCGTGTACCGGCCGGTGAATTGGCCCGGTGAGCCGCTGCCGCTCTATGTCTGGGGCAACGGCGGCTGCAGCAGCAACGGACTTGCGCACGCGGCGTACCTGCGCCAGGTCGCGTCGCAGGGCTACGTCGTCGTCGCGCTCGGCGTGCCGGGCGGCGGGCCGCCGGCGCCGGCGGACGGCTCGCGGGATGCGACCGAGGCGTCGCAGATGCTCGAGGCGATCGACTGGGCCGAGCGGGAGACGGCGAACGAGGGCGGTGATTTCGAGCGCCGCATCGACGTGTCGCGCATCGCGGTCGGCGGGCACAGCTGCGGCGGGCTGCAGGCCCTCGCGGTTTCCGACGACCCGCGCGTCGATACGACGCTGGTTCTGAACAGCGGGATCTATATCACGCCCGGCAGCGGCCGCAGCCGCGTCGGGATCGACAAGTCGCAGCTGCCGCGTCTGCACGAACCCGTGCTCTACCTGACCGGCGGCCCGTCCGACATCGCGCACGAGAATGCGCTCGACGACGTCGCGCGGATCGACCA
>JAFGNC010000218.1 GCA_016927175.1 Gammaproteobacteria bacterium
AGGTAGCTCAGCGTCAGCAGCGCACCGTTGCGGCCCTTCATCATCGGCTCCGCTCGCTTCGCGAGCGCCGCGAGACTGTAGCTCGAGACGTCGTGCGCGATCCTGAACCCTTCGCGGTTGACCGCGTCGATGTAGCGCCCCTCGAGCTGATCCGCCGGCGCGAAAGCGACCGAGTGGATCAGAATGTCCAGGCCGTCCCAGTGCTCCGCGAGGCGAGTGAAGAATTCCTCGATCTGCGCGTCGTCGGACACGTCGAGCGGCAGCACGATGTCGCTCTGTTGCTCCGCCGCGAGCTTGCGCACGCGTTCCGCGAGCTTGTCGTTCTGATAGCTGAACGCGAGCTCCGCGCCTTCGCGACGCAGCGCCTGCGCGATGCCCCACGCGATCGAACGGTTGCTCGCGAGGCCGACGATGACCGCGCGCTTGCCGGTGAGAAAACCCATTGTTCGGACCCGTTGCTTGCTGTGTCGGAAAAGGCGCAGAAAAGGGGTCAGGGCCCTTTTCGGGAGAAAAAGGGCCCTGACCCCTTTTTCCGGGGCTAGTTTATCAGGTGCTCTGCTCGGCGACGTCCACGAACATGACGAGCCGCTGGCCCGGCTGCAGGTAGCGCCGGGTGGACACGCCGTCGTTCCACTCGAGCAGCTTCGGCACCGTGACGCGGAACCGGCGCGCGATCGACGACAGCGAGTCGCCGGCGCGCACGACGTAGTTGACGCGCCGGATCTGCTCCTGCGCCACGGAAGCTGCGAAGCTGACGCTGACGGGGCCCGCCTGCCCCGCATCGGCGGCCGTCGCGCTGGTCCACACGACGAGCTCGCGGCCGACGCCGAGCGTGTCCCCGGGCGCCATGCCGTTCCAGCTCGCGAGCGCCCGCACGTTGACGCCGTAGCGGCGGGAGATCGACCACAGCGATTCGCCGCGGCGCACGACGTGCACGCGCCGCTCGCCCGCGCGCTCCCGGTTCTGGATCTGCGCCGAGCGTGAGTCGGCGCTCAGCGTGTAGCTCGCGCGCGCCGCAACGGCGTGCGGGATCATCAGGTGAGCGCCCGCCCGGATGATGTTGCCGCCGAGGCCGTTGACCTCGCGCAGCACCTCGGGCGTCGTGTTGAACTGCCTCGCGAGCTCGATCAGCGTATCGCCCGACTGGATCCGGTAGCGCGTCCACTCGACGCGCTGCCGCTCGCCGAGCTCGGCAAGCGCCTTCGCGAAACGCTCCGCGTGCGCAATCGGCACGAGCATCCGGTGCGGGCCTTCCGGGTGCGTCGCCCAGCGGTTCACGCCCGCGTTCAGCTCGTAGAGCTGGTCCGTCTCGAGCCCCGCAAGCTGTGCCGCGAGCGTCATGTCGATCTGGCCGCCGGTCTCGACGACGGCGAAGTACGGCTCGTTCGCGATCGCCGGCAGATCGATGCCGTACGCATCCGGTCTTGCCACGAGCTCGCGCATCGCGAGCAGCCGCGGCACGTAGGTCCGCGTCTCGCGCGGCAGATACGGCCGGATGCTCCAGAAGTCGCTGCCGCGGCCGGCCGCCGCGGCGCGCTTCAGCGCACGCGCGACGTTGCCGGGCCCCGAGTTGTAGCCGGCGACCGCGAGCAGCCAGTCGCCGTCGAACTGCTCGTGCAGCAGCTCGAGGTAGTCGAGGGCGCCGCGCGTCGACTCGAGCACGTCGCGCCGGCCGTCGAACCACCAGTCCTGCTTGATGCCGAGGCGCCTCGCAGTGCCCGGGATGATCTGCCACAGCCCCGCCGCGCGGCCGTGCGAGTAGGCGAAAGGATCGAACGCGCTCTCGACGATCGGCAGCAGCGCGAGATCCGCCGGCATGCCGCGCGCTTCGAGCGACTCCGCGATGTGATGCAGGTAGCGCGACGCGCGCGTGAACACGCGCTCGAGGTAGTCCGGATGCTTCGCATACCATTCGAGCTCGCGCTGGTACGCCGCGTCCTCCGTCGCCGGCAGCACGAAGCCGGCGCGCAGACGCTCGACGACGTCCGTGATCGGCGGGTCGGGCAGCGGCTCGAACTCGAAGCTCGGCACGCGCAGGGGCTCGACGGCCGAAGCTTCGAGGAGCTCTGCGAGCGGCGGGTCGCCCAGAATAGAGCCCGCCAGCGGCGAGATCAGCTGCGGCTCGGGCGCCGTCGTGCCCGCCGATCGCAGCGCGAAGGACTGGCAGCCGGCGAGAAGCGCCGCCGCGGCGAGCACCGCGAGCGCGGGGCCGGCCGAGGCGCCGGGGGCGGCCGGAGGTTCGTTTCGTTCGTGTTGCGTGGACCCGCCGGTGCCGTTCTCGTTCATTGTCCTCAAATCGTCACTGATCGGTGTTGTGCAGGCAAGACACGGATCGCAGAAATGCGAACGATGCCCGGCGAGTCGTCGAAAGCCGACGCGTGCGCCGCCCGGGGCGCGCGGGAAACGGCCGACCGCCGCGGCGGGAAAACCCCAGCGGCGGTTGGGGCGGGACCTGAGCGCGGGCCCGCAAAAGCGCGCAGGTTCGGGCGCCTGCACGACCGAGCGGGCCCGAGGGAGGGCCCAGACACCGGGTAGGGATCCGCTCGCTTCCGCGCGCGGCGCGACGTGAACGCGCGTAAGTGCGCTGGCAGCGGCGCAGAGCCGTCCGTATCGGCGTCGCCTGGGCGCCGGCGGCCGCCCGAGCCGACGGCCGCCCGAGCCGACGCGCGGGCGTTCCGGCGGGGCGCGGCCGGCCTATAATGGTAGCCATGACCGAGGAGCCCCGGAGCCACGACCACCCGACGCTGAGCGACTGGCTCGCGACGCCGCTCGGCCGGCGGTGCCTCGCCAACGAGCAGCGCCTGGCCCGGCGGGTGCTCGACCGGGTGTTCGGCGAGCAGCTGCTGCAGATCGGGACATGGGGCGGGCCGAGCACGTTCCTCAGGTATGCCCGCACGCAGCGCCGGGCGCTCGTCGACTGGCGCACCGATACGCAGCCCGACCTGATCTGCGACCCGTCCGAGCTCGCCATCGCGGCCGACACGGTGGACGCCGTGATCCTGCCGCACACGCTCGAGCGGATCCCGTCACCGCACGCGCTGCTGCGCGAGGTCGATCGCGTGCTGCGCGC
>JAFGNC010000219.1 GCA_016927175.1 Gammaproteobacteria bacterium
CGGCGCTGGCAGCGGAGTCCCCACGGCCAACCGACTGACCTTCTGGGCGGCCACCAGGTACCGTTCCATCAGCGTCGGCGACATCTTCAGCACGCCCGCGATGTTGTCGAACCCGTAGCTCGCGTCGTCCGCCGGCAGCAGCTCGGACACGTCGACGTCGAGCGCGAGCAGGTCCCGGACGGCATTGCGGTATTCGCTGCGGTTCAGCCGGTGGAAGGCGACCGTGCGGCCCGGGTCCGGCGCCGCGGCGGCCGCACTGTCGATCTCGCGCTCGAGCCACTCGGCCAGTGCCTGCCGGACGCGGGGCTCGGGGCGCGGACCGTCCGGCGGCGGCATCATGCCCGCGCGCAGCTTACGCACGACTTTCTCCCAGACCGGCGCGTCGGCGGCGACGGCTGCGAGGTCGAGCCGTTCGAGGCTCAGATCCGCGACCCGCTCAATATCGTTATGACAGTCGAGGCAGTAGCGGGACACGGTCTCTTCGTGCCTCGTAACCGGATCCTGCGCCGGGCTGCAGCCGGCGAGGGCGGCACCGACGGCGAGCGCCGCGGCGGCGTTCTTCGGGCCCCGCATCATTCGCACATTATAGGAGGCCCCGCGCCCGGTGCATCCCGCCGCTGCCGCTGCCGGCACGGCGGAGGAGACGACAGCGTATCCTGCTTCCCCTCCCGCACACTGGTATCGTCGAAAGGGAGAACCACGGGAGAACTCCGGAGAGTACCGATATGGCCAGACCGCAGCCCAACCTGCTCGTCGCAATGGCATCCGCCGCCGTGGCATCGTTGCCGCTCGGCGCAGGCACCGCGTTCGCGCAGGACACCGAGTCGCCGCCGCTGCCGCCGCTGCCGATGGTGCTGTATACCGTCGAGCAGCCGGTTCGGGTCGTCGCCCTGACGACGGAGCTCGAGAACCCGTGGGGGCTCGCTTTCCTGCCCGACGGCGACATGCTCGTCACGGAACGGCCCGGCCGGCTCCGGCTCGTCAGCGACGGGAAGCTCGAGCCCGAGCCCGTCGCCGGCGCGCCGGCGGTCCGCACGACGATTCTCGGGGGGCTGCTCGACGTCGCGGTTCATCCGCGCTTCGCCGACAACGGCTGGGTCTATCTGAGCTACACGAAGCCCCGCGACGGGGCGGGCGAGGAGACGACGACGGCGCTCGCGCGCGGTCGCTTCGACGGCGAGCGGCTGAAGGATGTCGAGGACCTGTTCGTCGCGAACAACTGGAGCACGTCGCCGTTCAATTTCGGCGGGCGCATCGCGTTCGACCGCGACGGCTTCCTGTTCATGACGGTCGGCGAGCGCATGGAGCAGGACCGCGCTCAGAACGGCGCCGACCACGGCGGCAAGGTGATCCGACTGCGCGACGACGGCAGCGTGCCGGACGACAATCCTTTCGTCGGCCGCGAGGATTTCGCGCCGGAGGTGTACTCGCTCGGGCACCGCAGCCCGCAGGGACTTGCGCTGCATCCGGTCACCGGCGAGATCTGGGAGCACGAGCATGGTCCGCTCGGGGGCGACGAGATCAACGTCGTCCGGCCCGGGCGCAATTACGGCTGGCCGCTCGTGACCTACGGCCGCGATTACGACGGCGAGATCATCGCGGAGCAGACGTCGAGACCCGGCCTCGAGCCGCCGCTGCTCTACTGGGTGCCGTCGATCGCTCCGTCGGGGTTGAGCTTTTACACCGGCGATCGCTTCCCGGCCTGGCGAGGCAACGCGTTCGTCGGCTCGATGATGACCGGGCGGATCCGCGCGACCGGCCACGTGCAGCGGATCACGTTCAACGACGCGGGCCACGCGATCCAGCGCGAGCCGATCCTGTTCGAGCTGAGGCAGCGCATCCGCGACGTGCGCCCCGGGCCGGACGGACTGATCTACGTGCTGACCGACGAGAGCCCCGGAGCGCTGCTGCGCATCGAGCCCGCGGCCGCGGACTGACGGGGCGGTGCCCGGCTCCGCCGCTCCGTCGGGCGCCGGGTCTTGCCGCTACCGCGATTTCGTCCGGCGCCGGGCGTCGACCCAGGCGTCAATGCGCCGCTCCAGTATCGGCAGCGGCAGCGCGCCGCCGCCGAGCACCGCGTCGTGAAAACCGCGGATGTCGAACGCGTCGCCGAGTGCCGCGCGTGCTCCGTCGCGAAGACGCAGAATCTCGAGCATGCCGATCTTGTAGCCGGTCGCCTGACCCGGCATCACGAGATAGCGCTGGACCTCGGAGCGGATCTGGCCTTCGGCGGCAGGCGAGTTCGCCGTGAAATACTCGACGGCCTGCTCCTCGCTCCAGCCCTTCGCGTGCAGCCCGGTGTCGACGACGAGACGGATTGCGCGCCAGATCTCCGTCGTGAGCCTGCCGAAGTCGGAGTACGGATCGCGATACGCCCCCATCTCTTTCGCGAGCAGCTCGGCATAGAGCCCCCAGCCCTCGGTGTAGGCGTTGAAAAACGCCTGCGTCCGGAACATCGGCACGCCCGTCAGCTCCTGCGCGATCGATATCTGCATGTGGTGGCCCGGGATGCCCTCGTGATACGCGATGACCTCCATCTGCGGCTTCGGCATCGCGCCCATGTCGATCAGGTGCGCGTAGTAGACGCCCGGGCGCGATCCGTC
Organism: Gammaproteobacteria bacterium; assembly: GCA_016927175.1. Classification (GTDB taxonomy): domain Bacteria; phylum Pseudomonadota; class Gammaproteobacteria; order Steroidobacterales; family Rariloculaceae; genus ZC4RG20. Next base: position 2,604 of record JAFGNC010000219.1, read on the forward strand.
GGGGCTGCCCTGCACGTAATGCTGCGCCGCGCCCGGCTGCTCCCGGAACGCCTCGACGCGCCGGACGACCAGATCCGCCCTGGGCAGCAGCCCGAACCACTCCGGCAGCTGCCCCTCGATGTAGGCGAGATACTCGCGCGCCGCCTCGAGATAGGCTTCGCGGCCTTCGTCGGTGCTCGGGAAGTAGAACCGAGGGTCCTCGCGCACGAACGTGAAGAACTCTTCCAGCGTGCCGTCGAACCCGACCTGCTCTTTGATCGACTCCATCTCGGTCCTGATGCGCGCGACCTCGGCGAGGCCGATCCGGTGGATCTCCTCCGCGGTCAGATCCGTCGTCGTCGAGCTGGCGAGCCGCTCCTCGTAATAAGCTTCGCCTTCCGGCAGCTGCCAGACCCCGGCCGCCGCCTCGTCCGTGTTCTCGAGGTCCTGCTCGAGCCACGCGATCAGCTCGTCGTACGCCGGCTTCAGCTTCCCCGTCAGCGCGCTTCTCGCCGCAGCGCGCAGCGCGGCTGCGCGCTCCGCGCCGATCTCGCCGGCCTCGAGCAGCGCGTCGATCTTCGAGGTCGCGTCCGCCCATAGCGGCGAGTCGCCGTCGCCGCCGAAAGGCGCGCCCGACACGACGGCGCGCGACTGCTCGAGCACGGCGCGATACGCGAACCGCGGCGGGCGAATGCCTTCGGCGGCGGCGAGCTTCGCGCGCTCGAGCGCCTGACGCAGCGCGCGCGCGGCCTCGCCGAGACGCGACACATACGCCTCGGCGTCGGCGTCCTCGTCGACGCGATGGAACGCGATCAGGATCTGCGGCAGGCTCGTGTGCCAGCCCCGCATCTGATTGAACAGGTACTCGTGGCGGCGGAACGGTCTCGCGGCCTCGGCCCGCTCGAGCTGGTAGGCCCACAGCTCGTAGGAGATCTGCGCCGCCGGCGTCAGCAGCTCGTAATCGAAACTCCGCTCGAGATCGCGCACGCTTCGGCGCAGCCACTCCAATTGCTCGTCCTCTGCGGCCTCGGAGAGATCGTCCAGCTCGCCGTAATCGTCCTTGCGGCCGAGCATCGTCTTCTGAATCGGACTGAAGTCGAGCTGCTCCTCGTAGCGCGCGTCGAGCCATTCGTTCAGGCGCCGGGTTTCGCGCTCGACCAGCTCGGCGCGGCTCGACTGCGCCTGCGCCGCGGCCGGCGCGGCGGGGCCCTCCTGCGCGCCGATCGGGCCGCCGGCGCAGCCGGCCACGGCGGCGGCGAGGAAGAGGGCGATGCGGCATGTCGTCGGCATGCGGGCGCGCGGGCTGCTCGAGGTTTCGCTGTGTAATGTCATCGGCGAACTATAACGTGCCGACACCTGCGGCTCGCAACCAGCGCGGCGCGCCGCGGCATCGCGGCGGCGCTAGCGCAGCATCCGGCGAACGACGCCGTCGTTGCGGAACGCGTGGTAGAGCGCGCCGCCGACGTGCACGGCCACGACGGCGAGCAGCGCCCAGGCCGTCCACAGGTGGATGTCCGAGAACAGCATGTTCATCGCCTCGTCCTCGTCGGCCCAGTCCGGCAGCTCGACGAGCCACCACAGCGTCGTCCCCCAGCGCGTATACGACGACGACAGATAACCGCTGACGCAGACGGCGACGATCAGCACGTAGATCAGCACGTGATCGGCGGCTGCCAAGCGGTGCATCCACGGCCGCGCCGCGCGGTCCGGCGCGGGCGCCGGCCTGTGCCTGAGCCGCACGTAGAGCAGCAGCGCGAGTGCCGCCAACAGCGTGATGCCGAGGTTCTTGTGCAGCTGAAACGGCAGCTCCCGGAACGTCAGCTCGTCGGAGGGAAGCGGCAGCCCCATCATCCACCAGCTCGAGACGAACAGGAAAAATATGCAGACAGCGATCAGCCAGTGGATCACGACGGCGGTCGGGCTGTAGCCCTGGCGCGCCATCACGCCGCCCGCGCGGCGCGCGAGAAACGCATTCCCGCGATCGCGCCCAGGGTCATCATCAGATGGATCAGTAGCCACAACAATCTTTCCGCGAGGTACAGCTGCCTCAGTATCGGCCCGGCATTCACGGCCGCGACGAAACCTGCCGCGTCCACCGCGGCGAGCGCGCCGAAAGTCGCCGCGGCCGCGACCGGCGCCCAGGCGCGACCGCCGACGAGCGCCGCGCCGGCGACTATGGACAGGAAAGCAACGATCGTGCCGGCCAACGACAGAGCCGCCATGAAGCCGGCAAACCACGCGGGCGCGGACAGGATCAGTCCGCCGACGTTGGTCACCATGTGCTCACACTCCGCTGCCGTCAGCCCTTCCTCCTCGAGCTCCTCCTCCGGGCATACGGCCGCCGGCATACGTCCGTCCGGGGGCGCGTTCCGCACGAGCACGACCTGCTTCAACAGCTCGTTGGCATGAACCGCCGTCAGAAAGACGCCGAGGATCACGGCCACCGCGCCGAGCCAGCTCGCCCAGGCAGCGCTCCTCGCGCCGCCTGCCGGATCGGTGGAGCTCTGCGACGCCACGTTACGCGCCGGCCCGTCGGTACGCCGCGGGGTCATCGGCGCGCGCGCTCCCGGTGGCGGCGGGCGTCCCTTCGACGACGCGGCGCGATGCCGGCCGATCGAGCAGCGGGAAATCGCCGTCGCGAAGCGCCTCGTCGGGTGTCCTGTGGGACAGTTGCAGTGGTCCGCGCACTCGAATCATCAGCAGGAAACGC
>JAFGNC010000220.1 GCA_016927175.1 Gammaproteobacteria bacterium
CAGGCGCTGATGCGCAAGGTCGAACGCGTGCTCGATCCCGACATCGAAGCGCAGGGGTGGGAGAAGATCCGCAGCACCGTCGAGGTCGACCTCGCCGACGGGCGGACACTCGTCGAGAAAGCCGACGAACGCTATCGCGGCGGGCCCGATCTGCCCTTCACGCGCGACGAGCTGTTCGAGAAGTTCAGCGACTGCGCTTCGCTGGTGCTGTCGCCCGAGAGCCTAGAGCTCGTATTCGAGATGGCCGAGACGCTCGAGCAGGTTTCCGACATCGGCGAGCTGGTTCACCACATGAGCGCGGCAGGGAGCGACAGAGCGGCCGCGGCGAGATGAGTCTCGCGTGGATCTCGGTCGGGGCGCTGGTCCTCGCCGTCGCCGTAAGCTGCACGACCGCCGTCAACGTCGGCATCCTCGCGCTCGCGATGGCGCTGATCGTCGGCGTGTTCATCGGCGGCGATTCCGTCGACATGGTGCTCGAAGGGTTCCCCACGGACCTCTTCATGACGCTCGTCGGCGTCACGCTGCTGTTCTCGATCGCCGAGTGCAACGGGACGCTGTCCCGCTTCACCGGCCGCGCGATCCGGCTGTGCCGCGGTCATGCCGGCGCGCTGCCGATCATGTTCTTCCTGCTCGGCTTCGCCATCGCGACGATCGGCGCCGGCGCGACGCCGGCCGCCGCGCTGCTCGCGCCGCCGGCGATGGCGGTCGCCGGGCGCGCCGGCGTGCCCCCGTTCCTGATGGCCGTCATGGCCGGCAACGGCGTGCTGGCCGGCACGCTGTCGCCGTTTGCGCCGACCGGCGTCGTCGCGCACGGCGTCATGGAGCGGATCGGGCTCGGCGGCGTCGAGTGGCAGACCTTCGCCTACAACGCATTCGCGCACGCGCTGGTCGGCTTCGGCACTTTTCTGCTGTTCGGCGGCTGGAAGCTGTTCCGCGCGGAGTACGCGCGCGCCGAGGCCGTCGCGGCGGAGCCGCAGGACGCCTCGCCGATGGAGACGCGGCACTGGCTGACGGCGGCCGGCATCGCGCTGCTGATCGTCGCCGTCGTCGGTTTCGGCCAGAACGTCGGCATGATCGCGCTGATCGTCGCGACCGCGCTGATCCTGCTGCGCGCGGTCGAGGAGTCGCGGGCCGTGCAGCGCATGCCCTGGGGCGTGATCCTGATGGTCACCGGCGTCACGGTGCTGGTCGCGATGCTGCAGGAGAACGAAGGGCTCGCGCTGATCGCCGAAGGCATTTCGCGCGTGTCGTCGCCGGCCACGATCGAAGCCATCGTCGCTTTCGGCGCGGGGCTGATCTCGGTCTACAGCAGCACATCCGGCGTCGTGCTGCCCGCGTTCCTGCCGATGGCGCCTCAGCTCGCCGAGACGCTCGGAGGGCTCGATCCGCTCCCGATCGCGTGGTCGATGGCGGTCGCGGCGAGCCTCGTCGATCTGTCGTCGCTGTCGACCGTCGGCGCGCTGTTCATCGCGAGCGCCGCGGCGGGCAGCAACGTGCGCGCGCTGTTCAACGCGCTGCTCGCGTGGGGGATGTCGATGAGCGTCGTCGGCGCGCTGCTCGGCTGGCTGCTGTTCGGCTGACCCCCTGGCGGCTGGCCCGGCGCATCTCGAGCTGCAACTTTGGCGCCCGCCGCTGCGTATAGGCGGTCGTGGCACCTCGATTCGAGACGACAGGCACCGCGGCGTGGGCAATTTACCCTTGCGAGGTCCTGGTCGTCGAGGAGGACCCGGACGTCTCGCCGCTGTTGCGGCGGCACCTAGGCGGCTCCGCCGCTCGCGTCGAGCTCACCCGCGACGACGAATCGGCGCTGAAGCGTGCGCTCACCCGTCACTACGACCTGCTGGTTTTGAAGTCGGCGCTGCCGCGCCTCGACGGGCTCGGCGTCTGCCGCCGGCTGCGGGAGCAGAGCCAGCACGTCCCGATCATCATCGTAGCCGAGCAGCCGAACCCTTTCGAACGCATACTGGGGCTCGAGCTCGGCGCCGACGAATACGTCGGCAAGCCGTACGATACCCGCGAGCTCCTCGCCCGTATCCGCTCCGTGCTGCGTCGCAGCGCCTACCGGGCAGACCGGCATCGAGCAGACGATCAGCCCATCCGGCACCTCGACCTGCATCTCGACCCACGGCGCCGGACGGCCCGAGTGGGCGTCAAAGCCGTGCGACTGACGCCGAAGGAGTTCGACCTGCTCGTTCATTTCGCACGGCATCCCGGCCGCGTGTTCAGCCGCGCCCAGCTGCTCGACGCGGTCTGGGGCAGAAGCTGCTACGGTTTCGAGCACACGATCGACTCGCACATCAACCGACTGCGGGCGAAGATCGAGCCCGATCAGACCGACCCTCGTTTCGTGGTGACGGTTTGGGGCGTCGGGTACAAGCTCGTCGAGGACTGAGCATGACCCATCCATTCGAGCGGCATCACGGAAGTCGACGGTCGCCGGGCGGGGCGGACCCTGCACCGGCGACCAGCCTGTCACTTGACGGGCAGCACCGGGCACTGGAAGTACACGGGCGGCCCGCCGGGGAAGGAACCCGGCGTAATGACGAGATGGCCGAGGCTTTCGTGCAGCAGTACGTCCTGCTGGGAGGTCAGGACCGGCACGATGCCGTGGTCCATGAACCCCTGCGCGGTCCACTCCACCGTGTGCGTGAACCACCGTCCGCCGTTGTAGGCGGGGTTGCCGGGCCCGGCCTCGGCGACCGGCAGCTGACCCTGCGGATTGTTCGAGTTGGTGACGTGATAGAGCACGTCGAAGGACTGCAGATTATTTGGATTCGGCGCGGGAAGAGTGGTCGTCCCCTTCGTGCCGTGGACCTCGCCGTCCGCGTAAAGGCTCGGCATGAAATTCGGCTGCCCCGGGTCGGCGACGGCGAGTTGCGAGAAGGCTCCGGTCAGAAACGCCGCGGCCAGCGGCAGCGTGGATGCTCTGTTCATTCGTTGTCTCCGTGGCTGATGCACTTGCGGGTGCCTGTAGCGTCAGTGGTCGTGACCGATACTATGGGGCGCCGAGCATCACGCAGTCCTCACGGATTCTTCACGATAGGATCACGGCCGGGCTCGCGCAGGCGCTCGCGCGCGGCCTCGAGCGGCCACCGGCAGCGGCGGGCGGCGGGCACAACCGGCAGGACGAGCATGCAGTGAACCGAGCCGACGCGCTCCACGGTACGGACGAGCAACGCTGGTCTCAGCTGATGGCGGCCGCTCATCGCGGCGACAAGCGTCAGTACGAGCAGCTGCTGCGCGAGCTCGCGGTCGCGATAGAGCGCTACATCACGCGCCGGTTCGGAGCACTCGCTTTCGTCGACGACTGTGTGCAGGAATGCCTGCTGGCGATTCACGCCGCGCGGCACACCTACGACCCGAGGCGGCATTTTCGCCCGTGGGTGTTCACGATCGTGCACAACAAGACGATCGATCTGCTGCGGCGCTCGCACTACCGCTCGCAATCCGGCGAGGACTGGCTGCGCTTGAGCTTCGCCGACGGCGCGGTCGGCGCGGACCCGGCCGACGAGCTGGCGGCAGGCGAAGTGCTGATGCAGATCGACCCGAGTTATCGCGATGCGCTGACGTTGACGAAGATCGACGGCTATTCGCTCGCCGAGGCCGCGGCACGAGCGGGAGTCACGGAATCCGCGATGAAGTCTCGCGTCGCGCGCGGAATACGCGCCGCGGCCGCGCTACTCGACAAGGGGCGTGATCGAGAATGAGCGACTCGACAAAGAAGCTTGCAGAGAGTCAGACGAGGCACCGTATACAGCCCCCGCCGGAGGGCTCCGTCGCGGACCTGATTGCCGACCTCGTCGAGGACCTCGAGCCTGTGCATCGGCCGGGACGGCTCGGGCTCCCGGTGACCGCCTGGCTTTGTTTCGCGGCGGTCTACAGCATGGCGGCCCTTGCGGCGACCGAGCCGTTCCGGAACGGATCGTTGCGCTCGCTGTC
>JAFGNC010000221.1 GCA_016927175.1 Gammaproteobacteria bacterium
CTCAGCGCGGACGTGCTGAACCTCGACATCGACATGTCCTCCCGCGCGAAGGGCGAAAGCATCATGGACACGATCTACACGCTGCAGGCGATGCAGGTGGACGTGTTCGTCGTGCGCGACGCGAGCACCGGCGTTCCGGCACGCATCGCCTCGCAGGTCGCGGAGCACGTGTCGGTGCTGAACGCCGGCGAGAGCGAAGTCTCCCATCCGACCCAGGGGCTGCTGGACCTGATGACGGTGATGCTGCACAAGGGCAGTCTCGAGCGCCTGTCCATCGCGATCGTCGGAGACATCCGGCACTCGCGCGTCGCCCGCTCCGCCTACGAGGCTTTCACGAAGATGTCGGTCGGCGAGCTGCGCTTCGTCGGCCCCGAGGAGCTTCTGCCGGACCCTGCCGCCTTCCCGCTCGCGCGGCACGAGACCGACATCTCGGCCGGCGTCGCGCAGGCCGACGTCGTCATGGCGCTCAGAATTCAGAGGGAGCGGTTCGCAGAGCTCGACGGCATTCCGGATCCGCAGGAGTACTTCCGCCAGTACGGCCTGACGGAGGAGCGCCTGGCGCTCGCCAAACCGGACGCGATCGTCATGCATCCGGGGCCGATGAACCGCGGCATCGAGATCGACGGCCGCGTCGCGGACGGACGGCAGTCGGTGATCCAGGAGCAGGTCACGAACGGTTTGGCCGTGCGAATGGCGGTGCTCGCCGCAGTCAACGAGCACATCGTGGCTTTCAGGGGCAGAACCGGATGAGCGGGGGAAGTCTTCGCGGCACGATCCAGCTCGAGGTGGCGCAGATCCTGTCCCACGAGCACCACGCCGGCAACCAGCACGTGCTGCGCGTACACGCGCCGCGTGCGGCGCGCTCCGCCGAGCCCGGCAGCTTCGCGCACATCACGTGCGACCGCAGCGTGCCCCTGCGCCGGCCTTTGTCCATCATGCGGGCGGATCCCGTCGATGGCTGGCTCGAGTTTCTGTACAAGCCCGTCGGCGCCGGGCTCGCGCGGCTCGCCGACCGCGTTCCCGGCGAGAGCCTCAGCGTGCTCGCGCCGATCGGGCGCGGCTTCGAATTCGATGCGAGCCGCCCGCGAATCGTCGCGATCGGCGGCGGCGTCGGCATTCCGCCGATGATTTTCGTCGCAGAGCGTTTGCGCGGCGACCCGCGCTTCGCGCGGCCGCTGGTGCTGATGGGCTCCGAGCTGCCGTTTCCGTTCGACGTATGCGAGTCGGAGATCGATCTGCCGGGTATGCCGAGGGCGGCGACGCACTGCATGCTGCTGCTCGAGCAGTGGGGCGTTCCGTCCCGGCTCGCGAGCAACGCCGGCCTGCCTGGTGCGTACCGGGGCCACGTGACGGAGCTGGCGCGCGAATGGCTGGCCGCGGCCGGGGCCGCGGCAGTGGCCGAGACGCAGCTGCTCGCCTGCGGTCCGGAGCCGATGCTGCGCGCGGCCGCGGCGCTCGCGCGTGAGCTCGACGTGCCGTGCCAGCTGGCGCTCGAGGAGTACATGGCATGCGGCGTCGGCGGCTGCGCCGGCTGCACGGTCAGGATCGAGACGCCGGACGGCCCGGCAATGAAACGCGTCTGCGTCGACGGCCCGGTCTTCGACTCCCGCGCCGTCTATCCGGGCTAGCGAGGCGCCGCTTCGGCAGCGGCGGGAGAGCCGGATCGCCGGCATCCGCTCGGGGCACGCTCCGGTCAGCGTCACGCCCGGCTCGGACGAGCGCGTCGAGCAAGCGCTGCTCTGTCGCGCGCACTCGCCATCTCGCCCACGATTTGGTTCTGGAGGGTTGGTCGGCACTTGCCACCGAAAGCCCACGTGGTGCGTCAGCGGGGCCGGGTCGACGCCGCTCGTGAACGGCGCCTGCTAGCTTTTCAACAGCACCGTGGGATTCGCTCGCGCTGCGCGCAGGGCGGGCGTCAAGCTGGCGGCCAACGCCATGGCCGACAGTGACGCGGCGGACGCGACGAACAGAGGGCCGTCGAGCGGCTCGACGCCGAACAGCAGGCTTCGTAGCGTGCGCGCGAACGGATAGGCTGCGCACAAGCCGATGGCCACACCGACACCGACGAACCCGCCGGCTTCGCGCAACACGAGGAACAGCACCTGGCGGCGCTCGGCGCCGAGCGCCATGCGGATGCCCATCTCCCGCATGCGCTGCGAAACGAGTGCGGCCAGCACGCCGTAGATGCCGGTCAGGGCCAGGATCACGGCCGCGACGCCGAATATCGTGAACCAGAGGCTGAAAAGCCGCTGCCGCCAGAACGGGTCGCGCGCCACTTGCTCCATCGGCGTCACGACGATGCGTTTGATCGGCAGGCCGAGCGCGTCGATCGCACGCGAGATCGTGTCGGTGCCGATCGCCGGGACATCGCGGCGATGGCGCACGAAGAAGAATAGCGGCCGCTCCGGAAACGACTCGAGATCGAGATACGCGAGCGGCAACGGCTGCTCGCCGCTGCTGTCCCACGTCAGCACGTCGCGCGCTACGCCGACCACGGTCAC
>JAFGNC010000222.1 GCA_016927175.1 Gammaproteobacteria bacterium
ACGGCGCGGGCGGCGAGCTGCGCGTCGAGGAGCGGCGGGTCAGCTGGGAGATCCTCGATGCCTGGCGGGAGGCCGCCGCGGAGTGCGGCATCCCGAAGATTCCGGAGTTCAATCGCGGCGACAACTTCGGCAATGCCTATTTCCAGATGAACCAGCGCCGCGGCGTGCGCTGGAGCGCGACGAAGGCGTTCCTGCGGCCGGCGCTCGGCCGCCCGAATCTGCGGGTTTCGACGCACACGCTGGTCGAGCGTGTAGACGTCGAGACGCGCGACGGCGCGCGGCGTGCCGCGGGCGTGACGGTCCGGGCAGGAGTCTCGCCGAAGGACGGGTCGGGGGGCGAGCGGCGCTCGCTCCGCGCGCGCCGCGAGGTGCTGCTGGCCGCCGGCGCGATCGGCTCGCCGCAGATCCTGCAGCTGTCCGGCATCGGGCCCGCGGCCCTGCTGCGCGAGCACGGCATCGAAGTCGCGCACGAGCTCGCCGGCGTCGGCGAGAACCTGCACGATCATCTGCAGGTCCGCATCGTGTACAGAGTCGAAGGCACGCGGACCCTGAACCGGCGCGCCGGCTCGCTGCTCGGCAAGGCGGCGATGGCGCTCGAGTACCTGTTCCTGAAGACCGGGCCGCTGACGATGCCGCCTTCGCAGCTCGGCGCGTTCGCGAAGAGCGATCCGAGCCAGCCGTCCGCGAACATCGAGTGGCACGTGCAGCCGCTGTCGCTCGACAAGTTCGGCGACCCGCTGCATCCGTTCGACGCGGTGACGCCGTCCGTCTGCAATCTGCGGCCGACGAGCCGCGGGCACGTCCGGATCAGGAGCGCCGATCCGGGCGCGCATCCGGCGATCACGTTGAATTACCTGTCCACCGACGAGGACCGCCGCATCGCCGTCGCCGGGATCCGGTATACGCGCAGGATCATGGCGGCGAAGGCGCTCGAGCGGTTTCGCCCCGCGGAGTGGAAGCCGGGCCCGGAGCTCACGACGGACGCGGAGCTCGAGAAGGCGGCGGGCGATCTCGGCACGACGATTTTCCACCCGGTCGGCACCTGCCGGATGGGCCCCGATGCGGCCGATGGCGCCGTCGTCGACGATCGGCTGGCCGTGCACGGCATCGACGGGTTGCGCGTCGTCGACGCGTCGATCATGCCGCGGATCACGTCCGGCAATACCAACGCGCCGACCGTGATGATCGCGGAGAAGGGCGCGGAGTTCGTCCGGGCCGCCGCGCGGCGCTGAGCCGCGGGCCCGACTGCCGCGCCGCTGCCGCGGCGTCTATACTCGGGCGATGGCATCGCGGCTCACGGGAATGACGGTGCTGGTGCTGCTGACGCTGGCTTCATCCGGCTGCGCGTCGTTCTACCCGGTCGAGACGACGCCCGAGGGCATTACGCGCAATGTCGGGCCCGGGGATACCGTCCGCGTCACGACCCGCGAGCTGGGCGAGGTCCGGCTGCTCGTGACGGCGATCAGCGACTACGAGCTTCGGGGGCGCATCGAGGGCGATCCGGACGACGTCGTCTGGCTCAGGTTCGACAGGATCGACCTGCTCGAGATTCAGCGGCTAAACATGCGCAAGGCGCTGCTCGGCGTCGTGCTGCCCGTCGTGATCGGCGCGATCGTGATCTGCAACAACAGCGACTGCCGGACCGACGGCGTCATCGACGCGCGGCTCTGAGCCCCGACGCGCGTTCCGGCCGTCCCGGGCGAGCCCGATCAGGCGGTCGGCGCGCCCGCCGCTTCCTCGACGGCAGGCCTGCGCAGCCACTCGAGCGTCCGTCTGATCCCTTCCTCGTACGGCGTCACGGGCTGCGGTCCGAGCAGCCCCTCGATCTTGATCGTCTCGTAGCTGATCGGCTTCACGTACTGCGGGACCATCTGCATGAAAGCGCGCAGATCCGCGTCGAACAGGCTCGCGAGCCGCAGCGCCGCGAGACCCGTACCGCGGACGCGGACCTTCGGCACGAGCACTTCACTGACGATCTCGGCGACCCGCCGGCCGTTCAGCGGCCCCGCGGTCGGAATCAGCCAGTGCTCGCCGTAGGCGTCGTCGCTCCCGGCGAGACTCACGATCGTCGCGGCCGCGTCCGGGATGAACGCGTACTCGCGATCCGTGTCCGCGCGTCCGATCCAGCGCATCGTCGTCCGGCCCTGCGCCGCCTCTTTCAGCGGTTGCTGCAGCGTGCTCGTGTGCACGTGCGGGCCGTAGAAGTCAGGCAGGTTCGCGATCGCGGCGCCGGCTTCGCGGAGCTTGTCCTCGGCGGCGCGGCGGTGCCGCATCCATGGCGTGCCGCCCTGGCGGGGGTGGTCCTCGTTCATCGGCGTGCCGACGACGGGCAGAAAAGCCCAGTAGCTCGAAACGTGCACGCAGCGCGCGCCGGAGGCGGCGAGGCCGTCGGCGACGTTGCGGGCGGCGGCCGAGTGCTGCTCCATCGCTGCCGCGGGCAGACCGATGCAGTGGAACGCGACGCTGCAGCCGTCGAGGGCGCGTTTCGCGTCGTCGGCCTTCAGCAGGTCGGCGGCGACGCGCTCGGCGCCCGCCGGGAACATGCGCTCGAGCTTCGCCGCGTCCCGGGACACGACCCGCACGGCAACACCGCGCTGCTGCAGCTCCCGAGTGATATGGAGCCCCGCAGGACCCGTCGCGCCGAGCACCGCCGCCTTGTCGAAGTTCATCCGCTCCGCCTTCGTAAAAGGGGTCCGTAAAAGGGGTCAGGGCCCTTTTCTCTGAGAAAAGGGGTCAGGGCCCTTTAAGTCGGAGAAAAGGGGTCAGGGCCCTTTAAGCCGAGAAAAGGGCCCTGACCCCTTTTCCTGTGGGTACCGTGCCACGGCGGGGCGGCGAAAGCGAGGGGCGGCTAGGCTTCGGCGGAGGCGGCGGGGCGGTGCACGAGCCGGGCGGTCCGCGCCTTCAGCGCGGCGC
>JAFGNC010000223.1 GCA_016927175.1 Gammaproteobacteria bacterium
CTGCTGCTGATGGTGGCGCTGGTGCGCCTGACCGACGCCGAGGCATGGATCGTGCTGGTCGCTGCCCCGCCGGTCCTGGTGCTGCTGCAGCGTGTGGGGCAGGGCGTGCTCGCCGCGCATGCGAACGCGGCGTACCTGCCGGAGCTCGCATGGCGCGGAGCGATCGCCGTGGCAGGTGTCGCGATGATGGCCGCGCTCGTCTGGCTCGCGCTGCACCGGGCCTACCCGGATTTCGGCGGCGTCAGCCTGGAGAGCGCCGTGTGGCACCTGGTGGACCAGGAGCGCGCCAGGAGCGAATGGGCCGCCGCGCTGCTGCAGACGGCCGCGGCCAAGGACGCATTGAGGCTGTGGCTCGCGCAGCAGCTGATGCCGCAACCGGGCGTGTCGCTGGTCCAGGGCCTCGGCTGGTTGATCGTCGTTGCAGAAGAAGCGCTGTTCGTGTGGTCATATCTTCTGCTGAACAGCGGAGTATTGATTCGCATCGGGGAGGGCCGTGACGGCGACCGCAGCAAAACCTGAAGCTCCACGCGTCCGCGGCGGCGCGGCGGTCGCGTACGCGGCGGTCGCGCTGCTCGCCGCGGGCGCGCTCGCGTGGCTGATCCCGAACGTGCCGCAGCGTTCGTGGCCTCCGCCGGCCGCGACGCCCGTCGTCGTGCAGGGCGAGCACTATCGCGTGCCGCCGCAGGAGCTTCGCTGGCTCGAGACGTTTTCGACCCTGCACTTCAGCGAAGGCGAGGCGGGCGCCCGGGCCGTCGCCGCGGCCGAGATCGACGCGCAGCTCGACCGGGTCTTCGACGGCGTGTCGCTCCGGCTGCCGGAGTTCGTGGACTGGTACTACTCGCTGAGCGGGGAGTACAGCCGCGCGGCGATGGCGGCCCTGGCTTACGCGAACCTCGCCGAGCCCGGTTACGTCGCGAACCGCGCGGCGGCCACGCTGCTGCCGGACGAGGTCTGGGCCGAAGGATTCTCGGAGCTGGAGCGGCGGGCGGCCGAGCGCCTCGCCGCCCACGGAACACGGGTTCGGGCGGACTGGATTGCCGGCGTGACGCGGCGTCTTGCGCGGCACCGCGTGCCCGCGCCGTTGCCGGCGCCGCAGGCCGCCGAGATCCGCCGGGTCCGGCTCGACGCGATGCTCGAGCACATCGCAGAACGCGAGCGCGATTCGCTCGGCACGCGTCTGTCGATCAGCACCGCCGCAGCGGGGGCCGTGGCCGCCGGACCGCTGCTGTGGCGTGCCGCCGCCAGGACCACGGCGGCCGGCGGTCGCGCCGTAGCGGCCCGCGCCGCGGCCCGCGGCGCAGCACGCGCGGGCACGGCGGCGGCCGGCGGCGCGGCGATCTGCTCCCCGGGGGGACCCGCGGCCGTCGGCTGTGCCGTCGTCGCGGGCGCGGCGGCATGGCTCGGCACCGACTGGGCGCTGCTGCGCGTCGATGAGCAACTGCATCGGGACGAGCTCGAAGCCGCGCTCGAAGCGAGCGTCGCCGCGCTGCGTGAGCAGATCGAGGCGGATCTGCTGTCCGCCTACGACAGCGCGATCGCCGATCACTACGGCGACGTCCGCGAAGACATCGACCGGGCATTCGTGCCGGCGACGGCCGGCGCGGCGTCGGCGGGCCATCCCGCCGAGGCGAAGTAGCCCGGCCCGCTTCCGCACAGAGAAAGCCCGCGGCCGGATCAGCCGCCGCCTTCCGTTATGCTTGCGGCAGACGGCTGCCCGTTCCGAAGGAAAAGAACGACAATGAAGCCTCGTGGAAGCGGCTTCGCGAGTCCCGCCGCGTCGCCTTCATGCGCCGCCAGGTATGCGTCGAACGCCGGGCGCGGCCGGGTCGATTCGGCGGGCCGCCCGGCGCGGTATTCCCGCTGAGCGAACCATCGAATAAACCGTCGAAGAAGGGGGGCACGTGGAAAATTTATCCCAGGGCATCGGTCAGATCAGCGGCGCCGACGTGCTGCGCGTCGTCTGCGGACTGTTCTTCATACCGCATCTGGTCGTGAAGTTCCGCAATCAGGACTTCGTCAAAGGCTTCATGAGCCGTGCCGGGCTCAACCCGCCGACGGCGTGGCTTTACATGGCGTTCGCCGTGGAGATCGTCGTGACGATCGGCCTCGTGTTCGACGTGCTGACCCTGTATGCGGGGCTGCTGGCGGGCGTGTTCCTGCTCGTCGCGTCGTGGGCGAGCTGGAGGGTGTCGGAGGGCAAGTGGATGTGGAACTTCGGCGGAGCGGAGTACCCGCTGTTCTGGGGAATCTGCTGCTTCGTCGTGGCGATGCAGGCCTGATCCGGGTCGAGCCGGAGCGGCGCCCGGTTCCTGCCTGCGCGCAGCGCCTGGCGGACGTGGCCCCGGCGGTGGACCGGCGAGCGGCTGAAGCTTCGCCGGAGAATTTTTGTTGCGATGCAGAGGAAATGCGGAAATGAAACGATCGGCGACTGATGGACGGGTGACTGGCGGACTGATCGTGCTTTGCGCCGGCATGAGCGCGTGCATGGCTCAGTCGGAAGGCGACGGGGATTTCCAGGCGGGCGAGCCGCTCGGGACCGTCAACGAGGCGGGCGAGGCTACGCCGATGACCGACAACGTGAAGGTCTACGGCAGCTACCGCTTCGCGGAAAGCTGCACGTTCGACCCGGAGCGCAACCTGATTCTCGCGATGAACGCAGGCGTCGCCCAGGACGTGCAGGAAAACGACGGCTACGTTTCGCTGATCAACCCTGACGGCAGCGTCCACACGACGAAATGGATCGGTGCGACGCGGGACGGGCTGACGCTGAATCACCCGCTCGGCAGCGCGGTCGCGGACGGCGTCCTGTACACCGTCGACATCGACACGGTGCGCACCTTCGACCTCGCGACCGGCGAGCCGCTCGACTCGTTCCCGGTGGAGGGCGCAACGATTCTGAACGGCATCGCGGTCGCGGATGACGGCACGATCTACGCGTCGAACACGCGGGAGCCGGAGCGGATCTACGAGATCACGGCCGACGGCTCGGCGTCGGTCTTCGTGGACGGAGAGCCGCTGGCTCTGCCGAACGGCGTCGCCATCGATCAGGACGGCAACGTCGTCGTCGTCAACATCGGCAACAGCGACGTGCTGACGTTCGACAGGCAAGGCAACCTGATCCGGACGGAGAACGCAGCCGAAGGCGGCAACGACGGAGTCGTCGTGCTCGAGGACGGCACGAAGTACGTCAGCAGCGTGCGCTTCGGCAGCGTGTCGCGGATCCGGCCGGGGCAGCAGGCGGAGGTCGTCGCCGCCGGCATCCCGAGCGCCGCGTCGATGTGCTACGACTCGACGCAGAACCAGCTCGTGATCCCGATGAACAACCACAACGCCATGGCGTTCGTGGCGCTCGGGGACTGACCGGCTTCGTCCGGCGACACGGCCGTCGATGGCGGGGCGGCGCCGCGCGGGCGAGCGGCGCCGCCCGATCGCGGCTATTTCTTCTTCGCCCGCTCGAACGCGTCGGCCAGGGCCGTGTTGAAAGGCCCGGCCGGCTCGCGCCTGCCGTCGCCGCGTCCGCCGCCTTGCGGTGCCCGTCCGCTTCGTCCGGCGTCGGCGCCCTGCGGGCGGCCGCCGGGCCGCGGGTCGCCGGCACGGCCGGCATCAGCGCCGCGCGCACCCTTGCCTCGGCTCGAGGCGTCCCGGCCGCGGCCGTCCCTGTCGCCCCGCCCGCTGTGCTCACCGCGCCCGGCGCGCGGCGCCGACGCGTCGTCGTCGAGCCGCAGCGTCAGGCCGATGCGGCGCCGCTCGAGGTCGACCTCGAGCACCTTGACCTTGACGATGTCGCCGGCCTTCACCACGTCGCGCGGATCCTTGACGAACCTGCTCGACAGCGCGGAGATGTGCACGAGCCCGTCCTGATGCACGCCGATGTCGACGAATGCGCCGAAAGCGACGACGTTGCTGACGACGCCCTCGAGGACCATGCCCGGCTTCAGATCCTTGATGTCCTCCACGCCTTCGGCGAAGCGCGCGGCCTTGAACTCGGGGCGCGGGTCCCTGCCGGGCTTTTTCAGCTCATCCAGAATGTCGCGCACGGTCGGCAGGCCGAATCTGTCGTCCGTGAATGTCCGAGGATCGAGCTCGCCGAGAAACGCCGTGTCGCCGATCAGCTGCTTCACGGCGCGGCCGCTCCGCTCGACGATGCGCTCGACGACCGGATAGGCCTCCGGGTGCACGGCCGACGCGTCGAGCGGCTCGTCGCCGTCCGCGATGCGCAGGAACCCTGCGCACTGCTCGAAAGTCTTGCCGCCGAGCCGCGGCACTTTCAGCAGATCCTTGCGGCGGCGGAACGGGCCGTTCGCGTCGCGATAGCCGACGATATTGTCGGCGACGGTGCCCGACAGCCCCGCGACCCGCGCGAGCAGCGCACCGGACGCCGTATTGACGTGCACGCCGACGGCATTGACGCAGTCCTCGACTCTGGCATCGAGAGCGCGGGCGAGGCGGGACTGGTCGACATCGTGCTGGTACTGGCCGACGCCGATCGATTTCGGCTCGATTTTGACCAGCTCCGCCAGCGGGTCCTGCAGCCTTCTCGCTATCGACACGGCGCCGCGCAGCGACACGTCGAGATCGGGAAACTCGCGCGCCGCGAGCTCGGACGCGGAGTAGACCGATGCGCCGGCCTCGCTGACCACGAGCTTCGTCAGCTTCAGCTCCGGATGGCGCGCGATCAGCTCGGCCGCGAGCCTGTCGGTTTCACGACTGCCCGTGCCGTTGCCGATCGCGATCAGCTCGACGGAATGGCGTTTGCAGAGCTCCGCCAGCGTCTTCAGTGACTGTTCCCACTGCTTTTTCGGCTCGTGCGGGTAGATCGTGCCGGCGCCGACCAGCTTGCCCGTCGCGTCGACCACGGCGACCTTGACGCCGGTACGCAGCCCCGGATCGAGGCCGAGCACGGAGCGCGGCCCCGCGGGCGCGGCGAGCAGCAGGTCCTTCAGGTTCTCGCCGAACACCGCTATCGCCGCTTCCTCGGCCCGCTCGCGGGCCTGGTTGAACAGATCCAGCGTCAGGTGCAGATGGATCTTGGCGCGCCAGGTCAGGCGGCAGGCAGTCCCGAGCCAGGCATCCGCCGCGCGTCCGCGATTCTCGACGCCGGCCCGTTTGGCGACCCGCGCCTCGGCGTACGCGTTGCCGGCCTCGGCGTCGGTTCCCGGCTCGAGCTCGAGCTCGAGCACCTTCTCGCGCCGCGCCCTGAAAAGCGCGAGCAGGCGATGCGACGGAATCTTCGCGAGCGGCTCCGCGTGGTCGAAGTAATCGGAGTACTTCGCGCCTTCGCTCTCCCTGCCCTCGACGACCCGGGCGCGGATCACGCCTTTCTCCGTCAGCCATCCGCGCAGCTCGCCGATCAGCTCGGCGTCCTCGCCCCAGCGCTCGATCAGGATCGCGCGCGCGCCGTCGAGCGCGGCCTTGACGTCGGCGACGTTCTTCTGCACGTCGACGTACGCGGCCGCAAGCTCCTCCGGCACCTGAGCGGGATCCTCGAGCAGCGCGTCGGCCAGCGGCTCGAGGCCCGCTTCGCGCGCGATCTGCGCGCGCGTCCGGCGTTTGGGCTTGTAGGGCAGGTACAGATCCTCGAGCCGCGACTTGCTGTCGGCGGCCTCGATGTCGGCACGCAGCTCGTCGGTCAGCTTGCCCTGTTCCTCGATGCTCGCGAGGATGGTCGCGCGGCGGTCCTCGAGCTCGCGAAGGTAAGTCAGGCGCGTCTCGAGCGTGCGCAGCTGCGAGTCGTCGAGTCCTCCCGTCGCTTCCTTTCGGTAGCGCGCGATGAACGGCACGGTCGAGCCTTCGTCCAGGAGCCCGACGGCGGCCTGCACCTGAGCGGGCTTCGCGCCGATCTCCTCGGCGATGTTGTTGGCGATCCTGGTCGCCGGCGCGGTCGAAGTGTTCTGCATCGGTCCATGATGTCGGGGCGCGAGCCCGGGAAAGGGATTGTGGCAACCGGCGCTGACGGACGGAAGCCGTTGACACCGGACCGGGTTCGTGCCGGCCGCCGTGCGCCGAGCACGCATGTGCCGGTGCGAGCGGATTCGCGGCCGCGCGGGCTTCGCAGGAGCGTCTCGGGCCGCGTCGCTGTAACCTTTCGGGATCCGGTGCGTCTTCCGCTCAATGACGGTCGCCTGCGGACGCGTAAGCCTTGCCTGACATGTCCATCAAACGAGCAGCGGAACTCGCCGAGCCACCCGCGGAGGCGGCCGCCGCGGGGGATGCGCAGCCGGGCTCGACCGGCGACGCGGATCCGCGACCGACGGGCGACGCGGGTCCGCAGTCCAAAGGCGATGCGGGCGGCCGCGGGCGTATATCGCCGCTGCAGTTTCGGCTCGCGGTGCTGCGGCATCATCGGATCGTCTACCGCGTTGCGGCGGCGCTGCTCCGGGACGCGCACGAAGCCGAGGACGTTACGCAGGAGGCGTTCCTCGAGTACTGGCGGCAGGGCCGCGGCGTTCGGCGCAAGCGGGAGTGGCTGCTGACCGTCGCGCGCAACGCGTGCCTCGACCGCCTGCGGCGCCCGCGCTGCACCGTCGATCCGGACGATGCGCATGCGGATCGGGCGCTGACGGACCGGCGCGATCCGGAATGGCATCTCGAGCAGCAGGAGCTGGCCGCGCGGCTGAAATTTCGTATCGCGGCGCTGCCCGAGCCGCAGCGCAGCCTCGTGATCCTGTTCGACGTGCACGGATTCGACGGCGCCGCGTGCGCGCGAATTCTCGGCATCAGCGTCAATCAAGTGAAGGTTTATCTGCATCGCGCGCGCAGGCGGTTGCGCCGCGAGCTCGAGGATCGGTCATGACGGAGATGAACATGAAGCGGGCCCGGCGGCAGGTCGAGGCCATGGCGGACGGAAGCCTGACCGCCGCGGACGAGCGGCGGATGCGGGCCGCGCTCGAGCGGGATCCGGAGCTGCGGCGCGCCGTCGCCGAGGCCCGGGCGCTGCGCGCGGCGCTGCGCGGACTTGCGCGGGAAGGCGTGCCGCCGGCGCTGGCACGGCGCCTGTTGCGCGCGGCCGGCACGGAGCGGCCGCGCGCCGCGGCGGTGCAGGGTGCGTGGTCATGGGCCTCCGCGGCCGTCGTCGCCGGCGCTGCTGCCGGATTGCTGCTCGTGCTGATGCAGCCCATGCGTACGACGGGGTCCTCGGAGGACGAGGCCGCGGCATTGCGGGACTTCGCGGTTGCGATGACGTACCTGCGGCGCAGCTCGGCAATCGTCCGTCAGGAGCTGAACGAAGCGGTCGAGGGCGGATTGCGCGAGGCGCTCGATGCAACGCTCGACAGAACGGGAGAAGCCGGTGATCGGCAACGGGAGAAAACGGAGTGAATACGATGCTCGGAATGGCGGCGTTCGTGATGGCCGGGGGCGCGGCCGCGTGGCGAAGGACCGTTCGAATCGGCAGGAAGAAAGCAGCGGTCGCGGCTTTGACGGCCTGGGCGTGCTCGGCCGGTGCGCTCGCGCAGGGCAATTTCGATTTCGGCAATATCCCGGGTGTGCCGGATCAGCCGAACGTGCAGATCGACCTCGACGGCCCGCTGCTCGACTTCGTCGTGACGGCGGCGGCGCAGGGCGACCCGGAGGCCGCGAAGGTGCTGGAAGGGCTCGAGGGGATCCGCGTGCGCGTCTACGAGGAGCTGCGGGACACCGTGGCCGTCAACGCGTTCGTCGAGGATACGTCGCGAGCGCTCGAGGGGGACGGCTGGCAGAGGGTCGTCTACGTGCAGGATGGGGGCGAGAAGGTCCGCGTCTACGCGCGGATGGAAGGTCAGCAGATGTCGGGTATGACGGTGCTGGTCGTCGACGCGACCGACGCCGTGTTCATCAACATCGACGGCCGTATCGACCCGGCCCAGCTCGGCCGCATCGCGGCCGCGATGGGCATGACGGACGTGCTCGGGCCGCTCGGCGCGGGCGCGGGTGCAAGCCGCTGACGTAGTCGCCTGGCGATCATGCGGCGTCTGCGCCGCCGGGAGGAGGGTCGTGCCATGCATCGCTCAGTTCTCGTGACGGCGCTGGCGGCCGTCGTCGTCGCCCTGGCGGGCTGCGGCATCACCGGCAACTTCCGGCTCGATCCGGGCTATGCGCGCTTCGGATCGCCCGGCCTCGGCGATACGGATCGAGAGTTCGCGCTGTCGCTCGGCCCGCTGCCGATCGCCGTCGCTCGAAAGCTGACGCAGGACGCGCCGGAGATTCACGACCTGCTGAAAAGCCTGAAGGCCGTGCGCGTGTACGTCTACGACGTCGACGGAGACCCGCGCCGCGTTCGTGAGCGGATCGACGGCACGTGGGCACGGCTCGAAGCGGACGGATGGAAAAGCGTGGTCGCGGTGCACGACGACGGCGAGACCGCCCGCGCGCTGGTCAGGATGGACGGGCCGGAAGGCATTCGCGGGCTGGTCGTCATGGTCGAGGACACGGAGCAGGTCGTGCTCGTCAACGTGATCGGTGACATCGATCCGCGAGCTTTCGGGACGTTCATGGCCGAGCTCGGCTTCGAGGCGCCGCTGACGAGGGTGCACCTGCTCTGACGGCGGTCGTCGTCGGCCCCCGGGCGGGTTCGCCGAAGCCTCGCCCCCGCGTTCGGCCGGCCGCTTCCGCCGCGTCTGCCGCAGGCCGAACCCCCGTTTGCCTGCTCCGCAGGCCGATCCGGCTGCGTGTCGCCCGGGCCCCGGCGTTGCTAAGATTGTGGCGCCAGCCCACACCAGACGGAGAGAATACGAACATGAGACACCTGAGCGTAGTTGCCGGTGCCGCGCTGCTCGCGGTGTCGAGCGGATGCGACGATGCCGTCCTGGCGCAGAACTCCGCGTTCGACGCGACTCCGGTCGCTCAGTTCGACGAGCCCTGGGCGATGGCTTTCCTGCCCGACGGGCGCCTGCTCGTGACCGAGATGAGCGGCTCGCTGAAGCTTCATTCCGTCGAGCAGGGCTCCGCCGGCGAAATCCGCGGCGTGCCCGCGGTCAGCTACGGCGGACAGGGCGGGCTCGGCGACGTCGTGCTGCACCCGGACTTCGAGAACAACGGCCTCGTCTACCTCAGCTATGCGGAGGCCGGCGACCGCGGCACGAGCGGCGCGGCCGTCGCGCGGGCCCGGCTCGTGCTCGACGACGCGGGCGGCGGGGAGCTCGAGGATCTCGAGGTCATATGGCGGCAGGTGCCGAAGGTCGACGGCCAGGGGCACTTCGGCCATCGAATTGCGTTCGGTCCGGACGGCTACCTGTGGATCAGCTCGGGCGAGAGGCAGAAGTTCGACCCGGCGCAGGACATGCAGGCGAACCTCGGCAAGATCGTGCGTCTGAACGACGACGGCTCCGTGCCGGACGACAACCCGTTCGCTGACCGCGGCGGCGTCACGGCCGAGATCTGGTCGCTCGGGCACCGTAACCCTCTCGGCCTCGCGTTCGACCGCCAGGGGCAGTTGTGGGACGTCGAGATGGGACCGAGCGGCGGCGATGAGCTGAATCGCGTCGAGCGCGGCGCGAATTACGGCTACCCGATCGTGTCGAACGGCGATCACTACAGCGGCGAGCCGATCCCGGACCACGACACGCGGCCGGAATTCAACGAGCCGGCCGTGTTCTGGAATCCGGTCATCTCGCCGTCGAGCCTCGAGTTCTACGACGGCAGCGAGTTCCCCGAGTGGCGCGGCAGCGCGTTCATCGGCGGCCTGTCGTCGCAGTCGCTCGTGCGCATCGAGTTCGACGGCGACACCGCGCGCGAAGCCGAGCGCTTCGCGATGGGGCAGCGCATACGGGCCGTGGAGCAGGGGCCGGACGGCGCGTTGTGGCTGCTCGAGGACGGCCGGCGCGGAGGTTCCGGGCGGCTGCTGAAGCTCACGGCGGCCGAGTAATCTGCCGCCCCGAGCGCGACGACGGAACGGCGCGCAGCCCGAAGCTCAGAGCGCGACGGGATCGTCCGCCGCCGGTGCTCCAACGGCGATGGAATCGTCCGCCGGCCGGTGCTCTAACGGCGACGGAATCGTCCGTCGCCCGGTGCTCTGACGGCGTGGAATCGACCGCCGCCCGAAGCGCTCACCCCGTCGGAGTCGTCCGCGGCCCGAGCTTCGCGGCGATCTCGTCGAGTATCGCCGGGTCGTCGATCGTCGCCGGCACCGTGTACGGCTCGCCGTCGGCCATGCGCCGCAGCGTGCCGCGCAGGATCTTGCCGGAACGCGTCTTCGGCAGGCGCTCGACGACCAGCGCGCGCTTGAACGCGGCTACCGGTCCGATCCGGTCTCGGACCAGCGCGACCGCCTCGCGCACGACCTCGGTCTCGTCGCGCCGGTGCCCGGCCTTCGTGCACAGGAACGCGAGCGGTACCTGACCCTTGATCTCGTCCCTGACGCCGGCGACGGCGCACTCGGCGATGTCGGGATGCGACGCCAGCACCTCCTCGATCGCGCCGGTCGAGAGCCTGTGGCCGGCCACGTTGATGACGTCGTCCGTCCGCGTCAGCACGTGCACGTAGCCCGCCTCGTCGATGCAGCCCGCGTCGCCGGTCGCGTAGTAGCCGGGAAACTGCGTCAGGTACGCCTCGCGGAAACGCTCGTCTGCGTTCCATAGCGTCGGGGACGTGCCGGGCGGTAACGGCAGGCGGCACGCGATCGCGCCGATCCTGCCGCGTTCCGCCGGCCGGCCCTGCTCGTCGAGCACGACGACGTCCCAGCCCGGCATCGGCTTGTTCGCGGAGCCCGGACGGATGTCGAACGTTGCGAGCCCGCGCGGAATCGAGGTGATCGGCCAGCCCGTCTCGGTCTGCCACCAGTGGTCGATGACCGGCACGCCGAGCTTGTCGAGCGCCCAGTTGACGGTCTCCGGATCGCTGCGCTCGCCGGCGAGGAACAGCGCCTCGAGCGACGACAGATCGTGCCGGCCGATCAGCTCCCCTGCAGGGTCCTCGCGGCGGATCGCGCGCAGCGCGGTCGGCGCCGTGAACATGACCTCGACGCGATGTCGCTCGACGACACGCCAGAACGTGCCGGCGTCGGGCGTGCCGACGGGCTTGCCTTCGAACATGACGCTGGTGCAGCCGGCGAGAAGCGGACCGTAGACGATATACGAATGGCCGACGACCCAGCCGACGTCCGACGCGGCCCAATACACGTCGCCGGCGTCGACCCCGTAGACTGCCTTCATCGTCCAGCTCAGCGCCACGGCGTGCCCGCCGTTGTCGCGTACGATGCCCTTGGGCTGACCCGTCGTGCCGGACGTATACAGAATGTAGAGCGGATCTATCGCCGCGACCGGCACGCAGTCGTGCGGCGCCGCGGCGGCGACGGCCTCGTCCCAGTCGACGTCGCGCGGGCCGAGCTCCGCCTCGAGCTCGGGCCGCTGCAGCACGATGCATGTCGACGGCGCGTGCGCGGCCTCGGCCAGCGCGGTTTCGAGCAGCGGCTTGTAGGCCTGCACGCGGCCGGGCTCGAGCCCGCAGCTCGCGGTGACGATGACGCGCGGCGTCGCGTCGTCGATCCGCTTGGCGAGCTCGTTCGCGGCGAACCCTCCGAACACGACCGAGTGCACGGCGCCGAGGCGCGCGCACGCCAGCATCGCGACGACCGCTTCCGGCACCATCGGCATGTAGATGATGACGCGGTCGCCTTTGCCGACACCGAGCGCGGCGAGCGCGCCGGCGAAGCGCGACGTCAGGTCGAGCAGCTCGGCGTAGGTCACGACTCGGCAGCGGCCCGTCATCGCGCTGTCGTGAATCAGCGCGGGCTGCTGTCCGCGCCCCGCGCGGACGTGGCGGTCGACCGCGTTGAAGCACGTATTCAGCGTGCCGCCGGTGAACCAGCGGTAGAAGGGGGCGCGCGTGTCGTCGAGCACGCGCTGCCAGCGGGAGATCCAGTCGATCTGCTCGGCCGCCTCCGCCCAGAAGGCTTCGGGCTCGCGCAGGGAGCGGGCGTAGGCTTGCGCGTACGCATCGGCCATCGTCATGCCCTCCTCGGAAGCCCGTAGTCTACTCCATCACGACATTGCGGCAGGGCGTGACGGCAGCCGGAACGAGGCCGGATCGCCGTGCGCGGACTTTGCCGGCGGGGGGCGCTGGCTTACAGTGCGTGCCATGAGCACGACCAACGCGACCCTTGCCGGCACGCTCGATCAGCTCAAGCAGCACTACGTCGAGCTGCATACGCGCAAGGAAGATCTTTTCTGGATCACGAAAATGGGCCTCGCCGACGACATGGCGGCGGCGCGCAGGGCCATGGCGGAAGCGGAGATCGCGTGGAACCGCTTCCTGCAGGAGCCGGCGAGGCTCGCGGCGCTGCGCGAGCTCGAGGCGCGCGGCGCGGGCGACGCGCGCGACGTGCGAGTGCTGCGCGGCTGGATCCGCATGCTCGCCGCGCACGCGATCGAGGATCCGGACGCGCGCCGGCTGTCCGAGGAGATCGTCGAGCTCGAGGCGGCGCTCGCGGAGAAGCGCGGCGCAATGAAGCTCGGCTTTACGGATCCGGCGACGGGCGAGCACGTGCCGGCCTCGAGCGTGCGGCTTGCGCTGATGGTGCGGACGGACCCGGACGAGGCGCGGCGCAAGGCTGCGTTCGACGGCCTCGCGTCGATCGAGCCCTATGTGCTCGACGCGGGCTTCCTGGACGTCGTGCGCAAGCGCAATGCGCTCGGCCGAATGCTCGGCCACGAGGATTACTACGCGTGGCGCGTCGCAGTCGTCGAAGGCATGACGAAGCGCTCGCTGTTCGCGCGCCTCGACGCACTCGCCGCGCGGACCGCCGACAAATCGCGCGCCGAGGTGCATGCGTTCGCGGAACGTCACGGGCCGGGATCGCGCGAGCCGTGGAACTTCGGCTTCCTGCGCGGCGGGGCGTTGATGCGCGACATCGACCCTTATTTCGGCTTCGGCGCGGCGCTCGAGCGGTGGGGGCGCTCGTTCCACGCGCTCGGCGTGCGCTATCGCGGCGCGACGCTGACGCTCGATCTCGTGGACCGGCCCGGCAAGTACGAGAACGGCTTCATGCACGGGCCCGGGCCGGCGTTCTTCGACGGCGGGCAGTGGCGGCCGGCTCGCGTGAATTTCACGGCCAATGCCGTCGTCGGCCAGATCGGCAGCGGCTTGCGGGCGGCCGAGACGCTGTTTCACGAAGGCGGCCACGCCGCGCACTTCGCGAACATCCTGTCGGACGCGCCGTGCTTCAGCCAGGAGTTCGCGCCGACCAGCGTCGCCTATGCCGAGACGCAGTCGATGTTCATGGACTCGCTGCTCGGCGACGCGGACTGGCGCGTGCGCTACGCGCGCGACAGGCAAGGACGGCCGATGCCGCTCGAGCTGATCGAGTCGGCGGTGCGGGAGCAGCAGCCGTTTCGCGCCTGGGACGTACGGGCGATGCTGACGATACCGTTTGCCGAGCGGGCGCTGTACGAGCTGCCCGACGACGAGCTGCACCCCGAGCGCGTGCTTCGGGAGTTCCGGCGCATCGAGCGCGAGCTGCAGGATCTCACGGCCGGCATTCGGCCGGTGCTGGCCGTGCCGCACCTGCTGGCCGGCGAATCGAGCGCGTACTACCACGGCTACGTGCTGGCCGAGATGGCGGTGCAGCAGACGCGCAGTTTCTTCCTCGAGCGCGACGGGTACCTGACGGACAACGCGAAGATCGGCCCCGATCTCGCCGAGCACTACTGGGCGCCGGGCAACGCCGCGCCGTTCGACGACACGCTGCGGAGCCTGACCGGCCGGCCGCTCGAGCCGGACGCGCTGGTCGACGCGTGCAACCTCGGCACGGACGACGCGATACGGGCGGCGCGAGCCGCGGCCGATCGGGCCCGGGAAGTGCCGCCGGCGCAGGAGCCGGTCGATCTCGAAGCGACGATCCGAGTCGTGCACGGCCGCGACACGGTCGCGACGACCGAGGCCGGCGGCTTCGACGCGGCGTGCCGCGACTTCGCGGCGTTCATCGAGCGGCTCGAGCAGCAGGCGGCGGGGCAGGGGTAGCCGCAGGCGGCGCAACCGCGGGCTCCAGCGCGATCGCCGCGGCCGTTACTCGCGCCGGGATCATGGTGCCGCGGCCGTGCGCCGGTGCTCACCCGCCGAACCAGAACACGTGGCTGCCCTGGTTGAGCGGCATCGGCTCGCGGTTCATGCGCAGCTCGACGAGCGTCGTCGTGTACGGATAGAAAAACTTGACGTCCTTCGAGCCGATCGACGCGTCGAACTCGATGATCGCGTCCCACTTGTTCCGCTCCCGCGCCGGCACGTCGAGGCCGTCGTCGGAGTTGAAGCCGTGGTAACCGACGAGCTCCGTGCCGGAGCTGGCGATGACGCGCAGCGCCAGCGCCTTGTGATTCTCCGGCTTCAGCCTGTCGAGGTCGACGTGGAAGCAGCGGTAGCTGCGGTTCTCACTGTAGGCGTGCACGTGCATGTCGAATTCCCGGAGCCGCCGGAAGCGCCGGTCGGCGACCGTGCCGAGCTCG
Source organism: Gammaproteobacteria bacterium (assembly GCA_016927175.1). Taxonomy (GTDB): domain Bacteria; phylum Pseudomonadota; class Gammaproteobacteria; order Steroidobacterales; family Rariloculaceae; genus ZC4RG20. The sequence goes on from JAFGNC010000223.1 coordinate 14,412, forward strand.
ACGAAGTAATCGGAGATACCGTCGCCGCGCTCGTCCGTCGCCCGCACGATCAGCTGCTGCCAGCGTCTCGCGCGCCGCGACTTCAGCGCGGCGGCGTTACGGGCGCAGTGCTTTGCGGCCCACGCCTCATACTGCGGTCCGCTCGCGACGTCGAGCGCCTCGAGGACCATGTCGACGAGTGCCTTCGACGGCTCCCGCAGGATCGTGCCGTGGTTCAGGTCGGGCAGAAAAACCTGCGGCACGGCGACGTTCTTCCACGGCTCGATCGTGATTCGCTGCCTGCGGGTCGGCTCGATCGTCAGGTTCACGTTGATCTTGCGGCTGTTGAATCCGACGCCGGCCCAGCGGACCGTGCCGTCCGTGCCCGGGTCGGTCGCGAGCCGGCCGAGCGCGCCGTAGTCCCTGAGCCCGACGAAGATGAACGGGTAGGGCGTCGCGGCGCTTCGCCCGTAGACGGCGGGATCGGCGAAGAAGTCGCGGTGCGCCAGATCCCATGTATACCCGCTGCCGAGCTCGAGGCCCGACAGCACGAGATCCCCCGCTTCCATGAAATCCGGCCCCGGCACCTTGCTGCCCTTGAACACGGCTCCGAGCCAGCTGCGGCCCTTGTGCGCCATCGGACTGCCGAAAGTCGCCGGCGCGAGGCCGATCAGATGCTTCAGGCGGGCCTGGCGCCGTTCGGCGATCTCGTTGTCCTCGTTGGTCGTCCCGGCGAGCCACTCCCGGAGCACGAGCATGCCGGTAGAATGGACGATCGCGTCGAACGGGCTTCCGTCCTTCAGCGCGCAGTTCTGAAGCGCCCGCTCGAAGCCCTCGGCGATGTCCTTGATCGTGATCTCGTTGCTGAGCGACACATAATTTCCGAGATGGATCGTCGTCGCGTCGTAACCGCGCTGCGTCAGGGCTTCCTGCCAGGCCTTGAAGCTTTCGCCCTGGTCGCTGTAGCCGTGAACGAGGACGATGGGTCGACTCGGCATTATCGTTCTCCTTGTTGGTCGGGAATCGCGCGTTGCTCGCAGCTCGCGTTACAGTGTCCCCTGCGTCGAATCGAGGTTTTCCGGCAGCGCGCCCTTCGATGCCGCCCCGGCGCATGGGCCGGCGCGTCGCCGGGATGCACCCCCCAAGGAAGAGCCCCACGAAGAGCACCCCAGGAGGATCAACCGATGATCGCTCATACGACGCTTGCAGTCGGCGACTATGCCAGAGCGAAGCGATTCTACATCGACGCGCTCGCTCCGCTCGGATATCGAAACAACATGGAGCTCGGCGAAGCCGCAGGCTTCAACGACGGCTCGAACACGGACTTCTGGATCGTGAAGGAAGACACGGTCGTACCGACGCATCTCGCGTTCGAGGCCCGCGGCAAGGAACAGGTCGAAGCGTTCCACGCGGCGGCGCTGGCCGCGGGCGCTCGCGACAACGGCGCGCCCGGTTACCGCGACTACTGGCCCGGGTACTACGCGGCGTTCGTCCACGACCCCGACGGCCACAATATCGAAGCCGTCTGGTACGACTACGGCAAGGCGAAGTAGCCGGAAAGGCCGGGAGCCGCCGCCCGCCGGTCAGTAATGCGGGGGCGGCGGCTCGGGCGCGTCCGGAGCGGTGTCCTTCAGCGCCCGCAGCTGCTCGGCCAGAGACCTGATCGAGGCCTCGAGACGGTCGATACGGCTTTGCTGCGCGACGAGCGCCTCGCCGAGCTGCTGCAGCGCGTCGTCCTGGAACGACAGCTTCGATTCGATCGTCTCGAGCCTCGAGTCCCGCGTGCTCATCGCGCTCTCCGTACCCGCTCGAGCGGGTGAGTCACTCCGGCAGTCTGCACTCGAAGCTTTCGGCCTCCTTCGTGTCGCCGCTGCCCGTGTAGTGCGCAATCTCGGGATGCGGGCACAGCGGCCGCGTCATCGTGACTTCGCCGTCCCGCTCCTGTCGCGCGACGATGCGCTCGGGCGCCCGGCCGTCCTCGACCCATGCCGCGATCGCGTCCATGAAGTCCGCCTGATCGGGGCCCGCGCCGCCGCGGCAGTGGCCGACGCCCGGCATCATGAACAGGCGCAGGTACTCGTCGGTGAACGCTGCGCCGTCGCCGCCGGTCGCCTTGCCGGCGAAGTCCACGATCTGCTCGTAGTAGTCGATCGTCTGCTGCGGCATCACGCCGGGATCGTTCCAGCCGTGGTACACGATCAGCTTGCCGCCCTGCGCTTCGAAGTCGCGCAGGTCCGGGCTGACGGCGTTCAGCACGCCGTAGAGCTTCGCGTCGACGTGCTCGACGTCACGGTCGAAATCGAACGTGCGCCAGTCCCACGCGTCGTTCTCGAAAGCCATGCCGCCGATGACGGCCTGGTCGATCGGGAACGGCCCTTCGCCGTTCATCAGCAGCGCCCAGCCGGGGTTGCCGGGCTGGGGGCCTTCTCCGCCGGGCTCGAGCCCGGAGTAGATCTGCTCGCCCGTGCGAGGATTGACCGCGCCCCGATAGACCTTCTCGAGCGCTTCGATCTGCGGCGCGGACAGGCAGGAGTCCGTGCGGCTGCCGGCGCACTGCAGCACGGCCGGATCGAAATCGCAGCTGCGCGGGTCCGTCAGCATGCCGTCCTCGACGCCGTCCGCCGCGTCGCACTGCGCGAGCACGGTATCCATGACCAGTGCGAAGTCGCCCCGCGACAGCACGGCACCGGGCGTGGTCAGCGTGGCGTGCGCGGTCCACAGCTGGCCGATGTGCAGGTGCGTGAAACGGTTGACCGGCGCGCCGGACACGATGCCGTCGTAGTCGTCCGGGAAGCGCTGCGCCTCCATCAGGCCCTGCCGGCCCCCGGTCGAGCAGCCGTTGAAGTACGAGTACTCGGGCTCCGCTCCGTAATGCTCGCCGATGACCGTCTTGGCCTTGACCGTCATCTCGTGAATCGCGCGATAACCGTAGTCGATGATGCGCTGCCGGTCGCCGAGCCACTCGGTATCCGTCGCCTCGTGGCCCGTGTCGGTCGACGCCGTCGCGTAGCCGTCGCGGGCCGCTCCGGCCATGGCCGGATAGCTGATGATTCCGGCCAGCCCCCCGCCGCCGACCGCCTGGAAGCGGCCGTTCCAGGCATCCCCCTCGGGCAGCCAGACCTCGAAGCGAATCGCGGGCGCGACGACGCCGGCCACGCGGCACATGGCGGGCACTTCGAGCGCCCGATCGCTGCCGGGCGGCGTGAAGCTGCCCGACGTGACGCGCTCGGCGACGGTGATTTCGGTGTCCGGCAGCGCCAGATTCGCGAGCTCCTCGCAGTCGGTCGCGGCGTGGGCGGCCGTGGCGCCGCCGAGCGCCACCGCGATGGCTGCGGCGAGGGTCCGGTGATTGATCGATCGGTGCATTGTGTTCTTCTCCCCTTCAACGAGCCGGTCCCGCGCGCAAGTTCGTCCCGGGAAGCGGGCACCGCTTCCGCGCGAGAGTGGATATGAGCGGATTCTAGCTCATCCCGCCTCGGAGCCCGCCGGGTGTATGACCAGGTGCCGCCGCGGCTCGCTGCCGATGCTCTCGGCCATCAGCTGCCGGCGCACGACGATGCGGTGCTGCAGCCGCCGCAGGCGCGCCGGCTGCGGCGCGAGCTCCACCGCGACGCCTTCGCTGATGGCCCGGTCTACGCCGGCCCGGGCTTCACCGAGCGCCGCCTCGACGTCGGCCCGATCACTGCCGGGCACGACCGCGAAGACGTCCTGCAGCAGACGCCTGATCTGCGCGGTCGTGTTCTTCTTCACCAGGTGCAGAGGCAGGCCCGTGGTCTCGATGATACGGCGCAGGCGCCCGTCCTCGGACCGCGACCGCAGCGCCACGATCGCATCGGCCCGCTCGGGCCGGTTCACCGTGCGCGCTTCGACGCGCAGCTCGCGGATTGCCTTGTCGACGGAGTCGCGGCTGATCGCGTACGGATACAGGCGCATCGTCCGCGCATCCGGCTCGCGCGCGACCGGGCGCACCGTCTCCTTCAACGGCGGCCGTTCCGGCGCCGTCGCGGTTTCCCCGGCCGGCGTGCGCTCGACGCCGCGCGGGTGCTGACTCCGCAGCAGCCGGTCCACGGCCGCCGCCGTGTCCGCATGAACGATCAGCCGGTCGTAGGCGACGATCTCGACGACGGCATCGAAGCTCGGCGCCGCCTTGCGCTCGCTGATCGTCTTCTGCGTGCCGCGCAGCCGCGCCTCTTCGTCGCCGAGAATCACGGTCTGCACGCCGCCTACGAGGTCCGACAGCGTCGGGTTGACCAGCAGATTCTCGAGCGACGTGCCATGGGCCGTGCCGATCAGCTGGACGCCGCGCTCGGCGATCGTCCGCGCCGCCATCGCTTCCGCTTCGGTGCCGATCTCGTCGACGACGATGACCTCGGGCATGTGGTTCTCGACGGCCTCGATCATCACGGCATGCTGCCGGCTCGCGTGCGGCACCTGCATGCGCCGTGCGCCGCCGATGGCGGGGTGCGGAACGTCGCCGTCGCCGCCGATCTCGTTCGATGTGTCGATCACGATCACGCGCTTGCCGAGGTCGTCCGCCAGCAGCCGCGCCGTCTCGCGCAGCTTCGTCGTCTTGCCGACGCCGGGACGGCCGAGCAGCAGGATGCTCCTGCCGCTTTCGACGAGGTCCTGGATCAGGTCGATCGTGCCGAGCACGGCTCGCCCGACGCGCAGCGTCAGGCCGACGATCTCGCCGCGGCGGTTGCGCATCGCAGAGATGCGGTGCAGTGTGCCCTCGATACCGGCGCGGTTGTCGGCGCTGAACTCGCCGACGGCCGCTACGACGTGATCGAGGTCGCCGCGCGTGACCGGCTTGTCGGCCAGCTCGACGGCCCGGCCCGGGAAACGGGCCTGCGGCGGGCGGCCGAGATCCATGACGATCTCGAGCAGGCCGCCGGGCTCGAGCGTCGGCAGCGCCTGCTGAAGGGGGGGCGGCAGCGCGCCGACCAGCAGGTGCAGGTCGTCGGTCAGCGTGGTTTTGGTCATCGGCCCTATATGAGGGGAAGCCGGCGGCAAAGCAAGGCGCCGGTCCGAGCCCGGCGGCTCCGCCTTACGGCGCGGGCCGGGTGGCGCCTCTGGCGTCGAAATTGCATCCTGGCGACCCAGCGATGCGCTCGAGAGGTAGGGGCAATGACCGATCCGGCCGATTTGCGAGTCCTCTGCTACGCCGGCCACCGAGGTGAGCAGACGCCGCAGCAGTTCTTTCTGGGCGAAAGAGCCGTGGACGTCGCGGAAGTGCTCGACAGCTGGATCGCGCCGGATCACCGCTATTTCAAATGCCGGGGCTCCGACGGCGACGTCTACATCCTGCGCCATGACGTCGGGAGGGATCGTTGGGAACTGACGATGTTCGCCCGAGGCTCGTGGCAGGACGGCGCCGAGCCGCCGCGCAATCGCGGCCGTGCCGTCAATTGATCGCCCGCGTCTTCGCCGCAGCGCCGCCGATGGAGCGGATACGGCCGCCGTCCGGTCGTACGGGGCGTTTCAGTTCGTGGCGGCGCTCGATCGGCCGGGCTGCGTGACCGGCGGCACCGGCAGCCCCTGCTCGCGCATCAGCCGCCGCAACAGGGCCGCCGCTTCCGGGTAGCGCTTCAGCACGGCGGGCGTGTATTCCACGCCGTCCGCGACGGTGACCGGCGTCCATCCGAGGTCGTTGACGGCGTCCAGCTTCGCGCCCCTCGCCGCCAGGAACTCGATGATCGGGATGGCGCCGCCGCGGTAGACGGCGCCGTGCAGCGCCGTCTCGCCGTTGGCGTCGACGTCGTCGACGCCGCCGCCGCCGACCTCGTACGCGAGCCTGACGGCGGCGAGCGCCTCCTCGTGCGTGCCGGGATTCTCGCCCGGCGCCCAGATGCCGACGCCGGCCGCCGCCATCAGCGCGGTCGTTCCCTTCGCGGTCGTGATCGACGGATCGGCGCCGACGTCGAGGAGTTGGCGCATCAGCGGCAGGTCGGCGGACTTCGCCGCGAGCAGGAACGGCGTCGCGCCGATGCGGTCGAGCTTGTTACGGTTGCCGTCGATCGGCTCCGCGCTCTGCCGCGCGTCGACGTCGGCGCCATGCGCGACGAGCCGGCGCACGAGCTCGAGGCTGTCCATGTCGCCGGTCCGCGAAGGGCCGGGCAGGTTGAAGCCCATGTTCCAGCGCCGCGACCACGCGATCTGATGCAGCGCGGTCCAGCCCTGATCCGCGGCGTTCGGGTCGGCGCCGTAGTCGAGCAGCACCGCCGCGAGCTCGTAATGCGCGTTCGTGACGGCCAGCACGAGCAGGCTGGTGCCGTCGAGCATCTCCTCGTTCACGTCGGCGCCGGCATCGAGCAGCGCCCGCGCCGAGTCCATCGCGCCGCCCCGGACCGCGAACTTCAGCGCCGTGAACTCGCCGCCGGCGGACGCCGCGTTCAGCTCGGCGCCGCGCTCGAGCAGAGCTTCGACGGCAGCGGCGTTGTTTTCGGCGGCGGCCCACATCAGCGCGGTCTGACCGCGCCAGCCTTCGGCGGCGTTCGGGTCCGCGCCCGCCTCGAGCAGCGCTTCGATCGTCGCGACGTCGCCGGTGCGGGCCGCGGTCATCAGTGCCGTCTCGCCGTCCGGCAGCGCGCCGGCGGCGTCGGCGCCGTGTCGCAGCAGCAGGCGGACCATACGCGCGCTGCCGTTCTGGCAGGCCAGGTACAGCGGCCGCACCCCGTACCGGTTCGGTGAGTCGGCTCTTGCGCCGGCTTCGAGCAGCAGCGCGGCGATCTCGGCGTCGTCACGATGCACGGCGAGATGCAGGGCGGTCGTGCCGTCGGCCAGGGCCGCGTTCGGATCGGCGTCGCGCTCGAGCAGGGCGCGGACGGTGCCCGGTACGTCGCGGCGCACGGCGTCGAGCAGGGGCGTCTCCGCCATCGCCGTGCCGGCGCCGAGCGCGAGCGCCGCCGCGAGCAGCGGCGCCAGCCGGCGGCGCGAAGGCGCAAGGAAGGGCGACGAAGACCGGGTCCGGCATCGGATCACGCCGTCACACCTCCAGCGGCTCGAGGCCGAGATGGCCCGTGCTGTCGCCGAGCGTGTCGGCCGGCACGCCGACCTTGTCGAGCAGCGCGAGCAGCAGGTTCGTCATCGGCGTCTCGGGCGGGAACGCGAGATGCCGGTTCCCGGCATGCTGACTGCGGTCACCGCCGACGACCGTCAACGGCAGATCGTAGTGTGCGTGCAGGTTCGGGTTGCTCAGCGAAGCGCCGTACAGGAACAGGGACGAATCGAGCAGCGTGCCGTCGCCTTCCGGCGTGC
>JAFGNC010000224.1 GCA_016927175.1 Gammaproteobacteria bacterium
GTGCGCACAGCTGAGAGCTTCATCGAGCATCCGTACCGGCAGGGGGCGCGGCTGTATCGCACGGGGGATCGGGGGAGGACGCTGCCGGACGGGACGGTGGAGTTTCTGGGGCGTGGGGACGATCAGGTCAAGCTGCGCGGCTTCCGGATCGAGCTGAAGGAGATCGAGTCGGTGCTGCTCGGGCACGAGGGGGTGCGCGAGGCGGTGGTGCTGTGCCGGGAGGATGCGCCGGGGCACAAGCGGCTGGTGGCGTACGTGGTGGGCGCTGCGGGGGCGCAGGTCGGCGCGGCGGCGCTGAAGCGGCATGCGGAGTCGGAGCTGCCGGCGTACATGGTGCCGGGGAGCTTCGTGGTGCTCGAGCGGTTGCCGCTGAATGCGACGGGGAAGGTCGATCGGGCGGCGCTGCCGACGCCGGAGCAGGCGGGGCAGGAAGAGGCGGAGCGCTTTCTCGCGCCGCGCTCGCAGACCGAGCAGCTGCTCGCCGGCATCTTCGCCGACGTGCTCGGCGTCGAGCGCGTCGGCGTCGACGACGACTTCTTCGAGCTCGGCGGGCACTCGCTGTTCGCGATGCAGCTGGTCGGCAAGCTGAAGGTCGCGCTCGGGGTCGACGTGCCGATACAGACGCTGCTCGAGTCGCCGACCGTGGCGCGGCTCGCGCGCGAGGTCGACGCGCGCCGCGCATCGCCGGCCGCGGCCGCCCTGCCGGACATCGTGCCGGTGCCGAGAACCGGCGCGCTGCCGCTGTCGTTCGCGCAGGAGCGGCTGTGGTTCCTGAGCCGGCTGATTCCGGACAGCGCTGCCTACAACGTCGCGGCCGCGACGGCCTTCGACGGAGACCTGCGGCTCGACGTGCTGCGTCGCGCGCTGCGCGAGATCGTGGCGCGGCACGAAATCCTGCGGACGGTCTATCGGGAGGTCGAGGGCCGGCCCGTGCAGAGCGTCTGCGCCGAAGTCGAGCTCGCGATGCCCGTCGTGGATCTGACGGAGCTGGACGAGGCGAGCCGCGACATCGCGACGCAGCGGATAGCGCGCTGCGTCGCCCGCGCGCCGTTTTCCGTCGAGCACGGGCCGCTCTACAGGCTCGTCGTCGTCGAGCTGACCGAGGGGCGCCATGTGCTGCTGTCATCGATGCATCACATCGTGTCCGACATCTGGTCGCGCGGCGTACTGATTCGGGAAACCGCGCTGCTGTACCGGGCATTCGCCGACGGCGCCGCGCCGCCGCTGCCGCCGCTGCCGGTGCAGTACGCGGACTTCGCCGCCTGGCAGCGGCGCGCGCTCGACAGCGAGAGTTTCGCGGAGCAGCTGTCCTACTGGACCGAGCGCCTGCGCGAGCGCCATCCGCTGCCGCTGCAGACGGACCGGCCGCGTCCGCTTGTGCAGTCGTTCCGCGGCCGCACCGTGACACGGCGCGTGCCGGACGAGCTCGCGCGGGCGTTGAGCCGTCTGGGCCGCAAATACTCCGCGACGCCGTTCATGACGCTGCTCGCGGCACTTCAGGCCTACCTGCACCGGCTGACGGGCAGCGCCGTCGTGGACGTCGGCTCGCCGGTCATGGGCCGCTCGCGGGCCGAGACGCAGAGCATGATCGGGTTCTTCCTGAACACGCTCGTGTTGCGCGCCGACCTGGCCGGCGACCCGACGTTCCGCGAGCTGCTGAAACGCGTGCGCCAGGACGTGCTCGATGCGTTCCGTCATCAGGACGTGCCGTTCGAGAAGGTCGTCGAGGCGCTGCAGCCGGAGCGCAGCACGAGCCGCTCGCCGCTCTTTCAGGTCGCATTCGTCATGGTTGACGCGCCGGCCGAGCGGCTGGAGCTTCCCGGCGTCAGCGTCGCGCCGCTGATGCTCGAACCGGAGACGGCCAAGTACGATCTGTCGGTGTTCGCCGTGCGCGACGGCGCTCGCCTCAGCCTCGGCGCCGAGTACTGCACGGACCTGTTCGACGAGTCGACCATCGCGCGCATGCTCGAGGGTTTCGAGGCGCTGCTCGCGCACGTCGCGCGCGAGCCCGACGCGCGCGTGTCCGCGCTCGACGTGATGACGGAGGCCGAGCGCGGTCGGCAGCTCGTCGAGTGGAATGCGACGGCGCGCCGCTACGACCTGTGCCGTATCGACCGGGCCGTGGCCGACGCCGCCGCCCGCGCTCCGGATGCGGTCGCCGTCGCCGGCGGCGGGGAGCATGTCACGTACGCGGAGCTCGAGCGGCGGGCGGCCGACGTCGCGCAACGGCTTCGGGCCGTCGGAGTCGGCACGGAGTCGCGCGTCGCCGTCTGCATCGAGCGCTCGCCGGCCCTGGCGGCCGGCCTGCTCGGCGTGCTGAAGGCGGGCGCCGCGTACGTGCCGCTCGATACGGGCTACCCGGCCGAGCGGCTCGCGTACATGGTTCGCGACGCCGCGCCGCGCGCGCTGCTGACCGAGGCTCGCCTGCTCGATGCGCTGCGTGCGGGTGCCGCCGGAACGACGCTGCCGGAGGACGTCGGCGGAGATGCGCTGCCGGCGAGCGACGGTAAAAACCCATCGCAGGCACGCGTCGGCGGAGATGCGCGACAGGCGAGCGTCGGCGGAGCGGACCTCGAGGCTGTGCTCGCGGAGGTCGGCGCGAGCGTCGTGCGCGCGGACGAAACGGGCACGCGGGACGACACGGATGCGGGAAGCGGCGCGGCGCCGGGAGACGGTTCAGCCTCTGGGAATGACGGTGACGCGCGTAACGCAGAGCGCGCTTCGGACGCGCCGGCCTCGGCGGTCTCCGGCCTGGACCCGCATCGGGACACGGATGCGGAGTCGGCCGCCTACGTGATCTACACGTCCGGCTCGACCGGCCGGCCGAAAGGCGTCGTGGTGCCGCACTCCGCGGTCATGAATCACATGCGCTGGCTCGCGGAGGAGATGGAGCTCGGCGCCGGGGACCGCGTTTTGCAGAAGACGCCGCTCGGGTTCGACGCGGCCGGCACCGAGCTATGGGCGCCGCTGATCGCGGGGGGCGCCGTGCTGATGGCGGAGCCGGGCGGGCAGCGCGACGCGGGCTACCTCGTCGAGGAGATCACGCGCGAGCGCGCGACCGTGCTGCAGCTCGTGCCTTCGCTGTTGCGCGTGCTGCCGGACGTGCCGGATTTCGGCAACTGCCGCAGCCTGCGTCATGTGCTGTGCGCGGGCGAAGCGCTCGACGCGGCGCTCGCGTCGGCGTGCGCCCGATGCGGGCCGCCGGCCGTGCTGCACAACCTCTACGGCCCGACCGAAGCGGCGATCGACGTCAGCCACTGGCGCTGCGACGGCCGCAACGCGCGGGGCGTCGTGCCGATCGGCCGGCCGCTGCCCAACACGCAGCTGTACGTGCTCGACAGGCAGGGCGAGCCGGTGCCGGTCGGCGCGGCGGGCGAGCTTTGCATCGGCGGTGCGAATCTGGCGCGCGGTTATCACGGCCGCGCCGATCTGACGGCGGAGCGTTTCGTGCCGGACCCGTTCACTGCGGAGCCCGGCCGGCGCATGTACCGCAGCGGCGACCGCGTCCGCTTTCGGGCGGACGGCGTGCTCGAGTACCTCGGCCGCATCGACCGGCAGGTGAAGCTGCGCGGTGTGCGCATCGAGCTCGAGGAGATCGAGGCCGTGCTCGGGCGGCACCCGGGGGTGCGAGAGTGCGCGGTGCGGTTGTCGGGCGAAGAGGACGGCGACGGCCGGCTCGTCGCCTACGTCGTTCCGGTCGTGCCTGCGGCGGCTGCCTCCTCCGGAACGGCGGCCGGCGGGGCGGACCTGCGCGCGTTCCTGAAACGACATCTGCCCGACACGATGCTGCCGGCGGCCTACGTGTCGCTCGACGCGCTGCCGCTCGGGCCGAACGGCAAAGTGGATCGGAACGCTTTGCCGGTGCCCGGCGGCGAGCGGCCGGACGTCGCGGCCGCCTACGTCGAGCCGCGCACGGCCAC
>JAFGNC010000032.1 GCA_016927175.1 Gammaproteobacteria bacterium
GTGCCGGCCTCCGCCTGCCGCACGAGATCGTCGATGGCGGCGAGAAAAGCGGCCAGCGTCTTGCCGGAGCCGGTCGGCGCGCTGATCAGCGTGGCGTCGCCCTGCCGCACCGCGTCCCACGCCCTGCTCTGCACGGGCGTCGGCGCTTCGAATTCGCTGCGGAACCAGGCGGCCACGGCCGGGTGAAGTCGCGTGAGGCTCATCGCGCAAGCTTAAGTCACTTGTATAATGGCGCGCACCTTTGGCGGCCTTTCTGCCGGCGGCACTACCCATGCGAATGACGCGCGACGAATTCCTGCGCTGGCCGCACAAGGCCATCACGCTGCTCGGCATGTCCGGCGTCGGCAAGACGACGCTCGCCTACAAGCTGCCGCAGTCGGTGTGGTTCCATTACTCCGGCGACTATCGGATCGGCACGAAGTACCTGGCCGAGCCCATTCTCGACAACATCAAGCGGCAGGCGATGCAGGTGGGATTTCTGCGCGACCTGCTGCGCAACGACTCGATCTACATCGCGAGCAACATCACCGTGCACAACCTCGAGCCGGTCGCGACGTTCCTCGGCAAGATCGGCCGGCCCGACCTCGGCGGGCTGCCCGTCGAGGAGTTCAAGAAGCGCCAGAAGCTGCACCGGGAGGCCGAAATCGGCGCGATGCGCGACGTAGCCGAGTTCATCGAGAAGGCCCAGGAGATTTACGGCTACGATCATTTCATCAACGATGCCGGCGGCAGCGTCGTCGAGCTCGACGATGCGAAGACCGAGGCCGTGCTCGCCAAGCACACGCTGATTCTGTACCTGAAGGCGGACGAGGAGCTCGAGCAGGAGCTCGTGCAACGCGCCATCGAGAACCCGAAGCCGCTCTATTACCAGGAGGACTTCCTCGACAGGAAGCTCGCCGAGTACCTCGACGAGCACGGCCTGTCGAGCCCGAGCGGGATCGTGCCGGACGACTTCGTCCGCTGGATCTTCCCCGCGCTCGTCGCTCACCGGCGGCCGAAGTACCAGGCTCTCGCCGATGCTCACGGCTACACGGTAGACGCGCGGCATGCCGAGCAGGTGCGTAACGAGAAGGACTTTCTGGAGCTCGTCGCGGCCGTGCTCGACTGACGCCGCCCGCGCGGCCCTGCCGCTGCGGCCGAGCGACAGCGGCGCTACCGGTCACCGCTCAGCCTGCCGCGGCGAGGCCCCAGATCCACGCGAGCACGACCACGCCGACCGCGGCGGCGCCGAAAGCCGCCTGCGCCGCCAGCGCCTGCGGAACCCTCGTTCGGGCGAGGCCGGCTCCGATCCCGAAGCCCGCCGCGAAGCCGGTCAGGTGCGCGAAGATGTCCGTGTTCTCGCCGCCCGTGCCGGTGAACGCGAGCAGCCCGATACCCGCTGCCAGAGGCGCGACCCGGGCGCGCCACGACGTCTGCGCGACGCCGCGTCGCCACGCGTGCGCCGTCAGCAGCCCCAGGGCGCCGAACACCGCCGTCGACGCCCCGATCGAGCGGTGATCCGGCGACTGAATCACCGCATTCAGCACGTTGCCGAGCGTGCCCGACGCGAGAATGGCAAACCAGCCCACGCCGGGCCCGAAATAGCGGCCGATGAAGTAGCCGAAGAACGCGCCGAAACCGAGATTGCTCGCGAGGTGTCCGGTGTCGACATGCAGCGTCAGCGCCGTGACGCTGCGCCACCATTCGCCGGCCAGCAGCTGCCCGGCGGCGAGACGTCCAGCGGCGAGCCATTCCAGGCCGAAGGCGTACTGCTTTGCGAAGGTCGCGACGAGCATCAGCAACGCGGCGTAGGCGCCGACGCCCACCCACGGATGGCGGTGCTCCGGCACCGGCGGCGGCGGCTCGACCGGCCGCGCGTGCTCGGCCCGATACGCCTCGAGCTCCGCCACAGCGCGGCGGGCCTCGGCGGCGGGCACGACCAGCAGCCACTCCCCGTGCGCCGCGGAGGTACGCCAGTGCTCGATGCCGCTCGCGGTCAGCACGAGCGACAGCTCGGCGCACTGCGGCTCGCTGCGGCTGCGCGCGACGACGACGTGTTCGGCGGCGGGATCCATCCGCGGGGTAGGATACCGGTTCGACGCCCTTTATAGTGACGGCCCATGGCCGAACGGATACGAAGCCGCTCGACGAGCGCGGCGCGCCGTCCGGTGACGGACGGCCGTCCGCGGCGACCCAAGGTCCGCGGCGGGGGGGCGCGCGGCAGCCATGGCTGATCCGCTGCGCTGCTATCGCTGCGGGGCCTCTCTCGCCGAGCTGTCCCTGCCGTTGTCGCGGCTCGACGAATGCCCCGCGTGCCGCGCCGAGCTGCACGTGTGCCGGATGTGCACGCACTACTCGCCGCGGCTGGCCGAAGGCTGCGACGAGGACGATGCGCCCGACGTGCGCGACCGGGCAGCCGCCAACTTCTGCGACTACTTCCGGCCCGACCCGCACGCCTACGACTCCTCCGCCGCCGATCCGGACGCGGCCGCGCGAGCGCAGCTCGAGGCGCTGTTCGGCGACGCTCCGGCAGACGGCGCCGAGCAGGCCGGGCCGCAGGAGCACGACGATTCGAACGATGCAGCACGCCGCGCGGCCGAGGCGCTGTTCAGGAAATAAGGGGCGCGGCGTCTGCCGCCGCCGTCACGTTGACACGCGCCGCGCGGGCCCCACACTGCCGCGAGTCCGCCGCCGACAATGGAGAACCGTCATGCGCGCCTTGAGAACCCTGTCCATCGCCTGTGCCGTCGCGTTGGTGTGCACGGCCTGCGCAGCCTCCCGGGCGCGCGCGCCGGCGGCAGGTCCCGCCGCCGACCGGGAGCCGTATCAGCAGGACACGGTGCTGGACGAGGCGGAGAACTTCTTCGGCGCCGGCGCGCGCGGTGTCGCGGACGTCCTGAATCGCGTCTTCGCCGACAACGGTCCGCCCGACGCGTACATCAAGGGCGAGGAAGGCGGCGGCGCGGTGGGTATCGGGCTGCGGTACGGGCACGGGACGGTCTATTTCAAGGACGGCACCAGCAGCAAGGTGTACTGGCGCGGGCCTTCGCTCGGCATCGATCTCGGGGGCAGCGCGGCCAAGACGTTCGTGCTGATCTACAACGTCGACGACGTGGATCAGCTGTTCCAGCGCTTCGGCGGCGTCGAGGGCAGCCTCTACTACGTCGGCGGCGTGGGCGTCACGTACAACCGCAGCGACGATGCCGTGCTCGCTCCGGTTCGCCTCGGGGTCGGCTGGCGCCAGGGCGTCAACGTCGGCTACCTGCACCTGTCGCCCCGCAGGTCGTGGGTGCCGTTCTGACGTGACCAGCGGGAGAGCTTCCCGCGCCCGCTATTTGTCGCCGCTGCCCTGCGAGGCGTTCTTCTGCGGCATCGTGCCGGTCTGTGCCGTGCGGCGCGCCTCGATCAGCGACCTGCGCATGTCGATGGCGATCGTGCGCTCCAGGTTCGCGTCGGCGTTTCCGAGAAGGTCGCCGAGCGGCGACGCGGCGCCGCCATCGATGTCGGTCAACCCGGTCGTGGTCGTTCGCGTATCCCCGCCCTTCAGCTCGCGGTAGCGGCGCTTCCACTGCTCGGCCGTCCGCTTCAGCTCGGCGATCGTGCCGGCGTGCCGGTTGATCGAGGCCTCGAGCTGCTGAATCACGTCGCGCTTCTCGTCGAGCCGTGCCTCGAGCGCGCGAGCGCGCTCGGCATCCGCCCGCAGGCTCTTGATCAGCGTCTTGCGGGCCTCGAGCTCGGCGCGCACGGACTCGAGCTCCGCCGCCTCTTCCGCGGCATCGGAATGTGCCGCCTCGGCGGCGGCCGAAAGCTCCTGCTCCAGCGTCCGAACCTGCTCCTCCAGCCGGTTCTTCGCCGTGCGCAGCTCCTCGAGGTCCTTGTCCTTTCGTTTGATCTCGGCCTTCGCCCGGTCCGCTCCCTCGGCATCGCGGCGCAGCGCGCGGACGAGCTCCTGCTTGCTGTCGAGCTCGGACTTGAGCCGCGTGATCTCTGCAGCCTGCGCGTCGCGCTCCCGGCACAGCCCGTCGCACTGCTGTGACAGCTCGTCCCGCTCGCGCGCCACGGCGGACGCGGCGTCGGCGGCGGCTCTGAGCTCGTCGAGCTGCGACTTTCTGTCCGCGAGCTGCTGCGTCAGAGCCTCGATCTCGTCCTGCCGCGCCTGCGACGTCTCGTCGGCTTCCCGACGGGCCTTACGGTGCTGCTCGAGCTCGGCCAGCACGGCCGACATCTCCGTACCCCACTCCGCCAGCAGCTCGGTCAAGCGCTCGCGCACCGCGTCGGTCTGTATCTCTCGCTCTGCCATCGGAGCCGTGCTTTCCTGTCGGGGACCCGGAGGTCGAACCAGAATCAATGCGCAGACGAGCTAAGTTGCATCGTTTTGCCCCGAAAAGCGCGGAATTGCGTCACATCCGCATGGCGCAGAGTGAGCCGCCGCGCGGGCTTCGGCGGCCGGCGACAGCATCGGCCGCGTTGCGCGAACGCGCGGGCCGGTCAGCGGAAACGGCGCTGCAACGAGGCGAGCGCGTCCGCGCCCGGGCACAGGGCCTCGAACGGCAGCTCGTTCAACGGCGTTCGTGACGTGTTGTTCAGGCCGTGCATGTCCGGGTCGCCCTCGTCCATGTACAGCAGGCCGGTCACGATCTCGCCGGCGCGATGGTGGGAGCGGATATAGTCGATCGCCGCACCTCGATTGTGCGGGTTGTAATCCTTGCTGATTTTGCGAAGCAGCACGCGGCTCCCGTCGTGCAGCTCGATCGGCATGACCTCGCCCTCGTCGTAGGCCGCTTTGATCTCCTCCCGCGGCGGGATGAAGTCAGCGTTGACGACGCGATGCCTGAACTCGCGCGTGTAGGCGTAGCTCTTCGTCGACGCCTCGTGATCGTTGAACGTCACGCACGGCGACAGCACGTCGAGCAGCGCGAACCCTCTGTGCCGGATGCCGGCCTTGATCAGCGGCACGAGCTGGTCCTTGTCGCCGGAGAAGCTGCGCGCCACGAACGTGCCGCCGAGCGCCATGGCCATCTGCACCGGATCGATCGGCGGCTGGCGGTTCTCCTCACCCCGCTTCGCCTTCGAGCCGACGTCGGCCGAGGCCGAGAACTGCCCCTTCGTCAGCCCGTACACGCCGTTGTTCTCGATCACGTACAGCATGTCGAGGTTGCGGCGCACGGCGTGCGCGAACTGCCCGAGGCCGATCGACAGCGAGTCGCCGTCTCCCGAGATGCCGAGAAGGTACAGGTCGCGGTTCGCCGCGCCGGCGCCCGTCGCGATCGACGGCATGCGCCCGTGCACGGCGTTGAAGCCATGAGACGCGCCGAGGAAGTAGGCCGGCGTTTTCGACGAGCAGCCGATGCCGCTCATCTTCGCGACGCGGTGCGGTGGAATGTCGAGCTCGAAGAAGGCCTGCACGATGGCGGCCGTGACGGAGTCGTGCCCGCACCCCGCGCAAAGCGTCGACATTCCGCCTTCGTAGTCGCGGATCGTCAGCCCGAGAGCGTTGCGGCGCAGCCCGCGGTGAACGATTTTCGGCTTTGCGATCGACGTCATGCGGCCTCTCCCTGCGCCTCGGCCCGCTCGACGGCCGACACGATGCTCGAGCAGTCGATCGGAAGCCCGCCGTAATGCAGCACGGAGTGCATCCGCTGCTTCGGATACTCCGTCTCGAGCGTCAGCAGCGCCTTCAACTGCGCATCGCGGTTCTGCTCGACGACGAACACGCGCTCGTGCTGCTCGAGGAACTCTTCGACCTCCTTGCCGAAAGGAAAGGCGCGTATCCGGCAGTAGTCGAGATGGATACCGCTGTCGGCGAGCCGGTCGAGCGCCTCGAGCACGGCCCAGTCGCAGCTGCCGGCGGCGACGATGCCCCAGCCGGCGGACTTCGGGTGCCGCCTGATCTCGGGCTTCGGCACCAGCGTCGCAGCGGTCCGCCACTTGACGAGCAGGCGGTCGACGACTTCCCGATATTCGTCCGAGTCCTCGGTGTAGGCGCCGTACTTGTTGTGCCCGGACCCGCGGACGAAATAAGCGCCTTTCGGATGAACCCCCGGCAGCGTCCTGTACGGGATCCCGTCGCCGTCCTTGTCGAGGTAGCGGTGAAAATTCGCTGCGTCCACCAGCTCGTCGGCGCCGAGCACCTTGCCGCGGTCGGGACGATACGCCGGATCCCAGCTCAGCTCCTTGCACATCCAGTCGTTCATGCCGATGTCGAGGTCCGACAGCAGGATGACGGGCGTCTGCAGCCGCTCGGCCAGGTCGAAAGCCGCGACGGCGAACTCGAAGCATTCGCCCGGGTTCGCCGGGAGCAGCAGCACGTGCCGCGTGTCGCCGTGCGAGGCGTAGGCGGCGGAAAGCATGTCGGACTGCTGCGTGCGGGTCGGCATGCCGGTCGAGGGGCCGACGCGCTGCACGTCGACGACGACGGCCGGCAGCTCCGCGAAATAAGCGAAGCCGAGGAACTCGTTCATCAGCGACAGACCCGGGCCGCTGGTCGGCGTGAACGCTCGCGCGCCGTTCCACGACGCGCCGAGCACCATGCCGATCGCCGCGAGCTCGTCCTCCGCCTGAATGATGCAGAAGCGCCGCTCGCCGGTCTCCGGATCGGTACGGTAGCGCTCGCAGTAGCTCTTGAACGCGTCCATGACGGACGTGGACGGCGTGATCGGATACCAGGCGCCGACCGTCGCTCCGGCATACACGCAGCCGAGAGCCGTCGCCGTGTTGCCGTCGATCATGATGTGGCCGGAGGTCTTGTCGAGCGGCTCGACGCGGGTCGGCAGCGGACAGTCGAAGTGTTCCTGCGCGTACGCGAAGCCGAGCTCGATCGCTTCGCGGTTCGCGTCCAGCGCCGCAGGCTTGCGCGCGAAGGTCTCCTCGACCAGCTGCTCGATGACGGCTCGGTCGAGCCCGAGCAGGGCCGCCAGCGCTCCGACGTAGGCCATGTTCTTCATCAGCACGCGCGTGCGGGCGTTGCTGAATCGCTCGTTACACATCCTCGCGAGCGGCACACCGAGGATGGTGATATCCGACCTCGCGAGCAGCTGATGGCGCGGCCAGGTGGAGTCGTAGATCAGCGTACCGCCGGGGCTGACGTCGGCCAGGTCCTGCGCGTACGTCTGCGCGTTCATCGCGACCATGACGTCGACGCGGCCGGACCTTGCGAGGTACCCGTCCCTGGTCACGCGGATCTCGTACCACGTCGGCAGCCCCTGGATGTTCGACGGGAAGAAATTCTTGCCGTTGACCGGGATACCCATGCGGAAGATCGTCTTCATCAGCAACGAGTTCGCGCTGGCCGAACCCGTGCCGTTGACGTTCGCCAGCTTGATGACGAAGTCGTTTACCCTGTCCTGCGCGCTCTGTGACACGTCTCTTCGCTGCTCCCGGTTTCGTCCGCTGCGAGCTCGTGCACGGCGTAAGGCACGACCAGCGTGGACTTCTGCATGTCCCATGCGCCCGTCGGGCAGCGCTCGGCGCAGAGCCCGCAATGGACGCAAAGATTTTCATCCTTGACCATGACTCTGCCCGTCTGCTTCAGCTCGGCCGATACGTACAGCGGCTGGTCGGGCTCGAGGCGCGGCGTCTTGAGCCGCGCCTCGATCTCTTCCTGCTCGCCGTTAGGCGTGATCGTCAGGCAGTCGACGGGGCAGATGTCGATGCAGGCGTCGCACTCGATGCACGCCTCGGCGGTGAACACGGTCTGCAGATCGCAGTTCAGGCACCGCTCGACCTCGGTGGCGACCTGCTCGGCGCTGAAGCCGAGCTCGACCTCGATGTTGAGCTTCTTGAACCGGCTCTTCAGGTCGACGTGAGGCATGATCCGCCGCGCCGCGGGATCGAAGTCGTTGCTGTAGCTCCACTCGTGGATGCCCATTTTCGCGCTGGTCAGATTGACCCCCCGCGGCAGGCGTTCCGTCAGCGGCGCGCCGTGGCAATGCCGGTGGATGGAGATCGCAGCCTGGTGGCCGTGCTCGACGGCCCAGATGATGTTTTTCGGCCCGAAGGCCGCGTCGCCGCCGAAGAACACGCCCGGCAGCGTCGACTCGAACGTGACGGGGTCCACGACCGGCACGTCCCATTTGTCGAACTCGACGCCAACGTCGCGCTCTATCCACGGGAAAGCGTTGTCCTGACCGATCGCGAGGACGACGTCGTCGCACGGAATCATCACTTCGTCGACGACTCGGCTGTCGAGGATACGGCCGCGTTCGTCGATGTCGTATTCGAGCCGGTCGAACTTCATGCCGAGGAGCTTGCCGCCTTCGACGACGAACTCCTTCGGCGAATGGTTCACGACGATCTCCACGCGCTCTTCCTCGGCATCCTCGAGCTCCCAGTCAGATGCTTTGAAGAAGGCGCGAGGCTTCCTCGCCATGACCTTGACGTCGCTGGCGCCGAGACGCAGCGACGTGCGGCAGCAATCCATCGCCGTGTTGCCGACGCCGATGATCAGCACCCGCTCGCCGATTTTCGACACGTGCTCGAACGCGACCGACTCGAGCCAGTCGATACCGATATGGATGCGGTCCGAATCGTGTCTGCCCGGCAGATCGAGATCCTTGCCGCGCGGCGCGCCGCTGCCGACGAAGACGGCGTCGAAGCCCTGCTCCAGCAGGCCGCGCATGCTCTCGACCGGGGTCGACAACCTCAGGTCGACGCCCATGTCGGTGATGTAGGCGATTTCCTCGTCGAGGACGTGGGCCGGCAGGCGGAACGCGGGAATGTTCGTCCGCATCAGTCCGCCCGGTTTGTCGAGGGCCTCGAAGATCACGCACTCGTAGCCGAGGGGCATCAGATCGTTGGCAACCGTCAGGGATGCACAGCCGGCGCCCACCAGCGCCACGCGCTTCCCGTTCTTCTGTGCGGGCGCTCGCGGCAGACGTGCCGTGACGTCGTCGCGATGGTCGGCCGCGACGCGCTTCAGCCGGCAGATCGCCACCGGCTTCTCCTCGACACGGCCGCGCCGGCAGGCGGGCTCGCAGGGACGGTCGCAGACGCGGCCGAGGATGCCCGGAAAAACGTTCGACGTCCGGTTCAGCAGGTAGGCGTCGGAGAAGCGGCCCTGGGCGATCAGCCGGATGTACTCCGGCACGTCGGTGTGCGCGGGACAGCCCCACTGGCAGTCGACCACGCGGTGGAAGTACTCGGTACCGTCAGTTTTCGTTGGTTGCATTAGGGGCGGCCTCGACGGTCCCGGCACGGTGCGCCTCTCCGCGCGGCCCGAACGGTGTGAAGGGGCGCTGTGGACGGCAGAACATGAAGAAAGCGGCTAAGCCCGACGTTCACTGCTCGTTGAACCTGTCCCTGGTCTGGCGGCACTCAAGGCGATTAATGCATTCGGCAGTGAGTCGGCCGTGAAGTTCTGAGTGGCCTCGCGCTGCGCGGCGCTCTGATGAGCGCGCCGAGCGGAACTCCGACCGCCCGAATCCGGTCTTCGAAATCATGGGGAAACGGTACTCGTCGGTACGCGCGCGGATGTGCCGTGTGCTTGGCTGATGATAAATGGTTTTCGGATCGGCGCGCCATTATAGACACGGCGGGATCGCCCACAAGCGTCACCGTGCCGGAACGGAAGCCGCGAGCTTCCACGCCGCGTGCCGGCGGCTTTCGCTCGAGGACCGCATGCCGCGCTGAATCAGGACCGCTGAATTGGACTAGAATGTGCCTAATGGCCTCCAAGCGTAAATGGGGTTCCGACCGCCGCCCCGGCGCGGTCCTGTCCCTGCTCGCCTGCGGCTTGCTCGCCGCCGCCGACGGGCTGGCTCAGGACGAGACCGAGCGGCCGCTCGAGCTGCCCGAGCCTCCCGTCTGGCCCGAGATCGAACCCGACGCCGACGGCGCGGACGCGGGCACGACGAGCACCGAAGCCGATGCGCCGCCGGTCACCCGGCTCGAGACGCAACTCGAGATCGAGCGGCTCGCCGAGGAGGAGCGCTACGACGAGGCGCTGTCTTTGGCAGACGGCCTGATCGAGCTGACCGAGCGGGAATTCGGCGAGCAGAGCCTCGAGGCCGCCGAGGCCTACCGCACCGTTGCGGCATTGCAGCGCGAAGCGGGTCGGCACGAAGAGTCCGAAAGCAATTTCCTGCATGCCGTAGCACTGATCCGCGACATCGACGGAACGTTCTCGGAACGCGCGATCGAGCCCCTCGTCGGCCTCGGCGACAACTACCACGACGCCGGCCAGTACTTGAACGCCGTGACTGCCTACAACGAAGCGCGGACGATAAATCGCCGCGTCTACGGGCTGCTGAACGAGCGGCAGATTCCGATCGTCGACCGTGTCACGCAGTCGCTCCAGGAGCTCGAGCAGTACGAGGAAGCGGACCAGCAGCAGCTCGAGATCCTGCACCTGCAGGAACGCAATCATCCCGTCGGCTCGCCCGAGTACCTCGAAGCGCTTTACCGGTATGCGAGCTGGCTCCGCCGCACCGGGCGCTATCACGAGGAGCGCTCCTACTACGCGCGTGCCCAGCGGATCATTCGCGACCAGCACGGCAAGGACAGCCTGCTGATGGTCCGGCCGCTTCGGGAGATCGGCAATAGCTTCCGCAGTCAGCGCATCCCCGACAACCAGGGAATCAGCGCTCTGAATTCCGCGCTCGAGCTATTGGAGCAGTCGAGCGGTGAGGAGCCGCTGATGACCGCCGAAGTGCTCCGCGACATCGGCGACTGGGAGGTCTCGTTCAGCAAGGTCGAGCCGGACCTCGACCTGTACCGCCGCGCATGGCGGCTGCTCGGCGACGTCGAGAACGGCGCCGAGCTGCGCCGGCAGTGGTTCGACGAGCTGGTCAACGTGCTCGGGGAGCCGATCAGCCAGCGCGGTCTCAGCGAGGATCCGGATGCGCAGCGCGGCTATGTGATCGTGCAGTTCGACGTGGATCGCTACGGCCGCACGCAGGACGTCGAGGTGGCGAGATCGGAGCCGGAAGGCTACAAGGACGACGCGGTCGCGAGGGCCGTCCGCCAGTGGCGCTTCCGCCCGTTCATGCGCGACGGCGAGGTCATCGACAAAGAGGATCTCGCGCTGCAGTTCAACTACCGATATTTGCCGGATGAAGGCACCTGAGGGTCTGACGCGTCGTTTCCTGCCGCTGCTCTTTCTGCTGGCGCTGGCGCCGTCCGCTTCGCGCGCTCAGCCCGGCGAGACGACGACGGCCGGAGAGGCTGCGGCCGGGGCCGGAACCGTCGACGAGGGCGCCTCCGCCGCGTTCGACGAGGCCGGGGACGCGCTGCGCCGCACGCGTGACGCTTTCGTCGATGCCATGGATTTTCAGGCCGCGCTCGAGCCCGCCCAGCGGATCGTCGACCGGCTCGACGGCACCGACGACCCGAGGCGGCCGGAGGATATCGCGCGGCTTGCGCGGATACAGGCGGAGCTCGAAGACTTCGAGTCCGCGGAGCTGAATTATCTGAAGGCGATCGAGCTGCTCGAGCAGCAGGAAGGCGCGAACTCGATCAACCTGCTCCAGCCTTACCGGGGCCTCGGGCGAAGCTACATCAGAAGCGGCCGTTTTCCGGAAGCGGTGACCGTGCTCGAGCAGGCGCAGCACATCAGTCAACGGAATCTCGGCCTGTACAACGTCTCCCAGACAGGACTGATCGACGACCTGACGACGGCACATCTCGGCCTCGGCGACACGGTGACGGCGCAGCAGCTTCAGCTCGAACGGCTGGAGAACGCGGTGCGCCGGTACGGCGAAGACGGTCGCGAGACGATCCCGTTCCGCTACGCCCTCGCGAGCTATTACGATCAGTCTCGCATGCGCGAAGCGGCGCGCGAGCAGTACGAGCAGGTCGTCGAGCTGCTCGACGCGACCTCCGGCGCTACCCCCGAGAATCTGCTCGACCCGCTGCGGCGGCTGATGGCCATCGAGCTGCTGCTCGGCGATCGCGATGACGCCCGCACGCGGCTCGCCGGCCTGCTCGACGCGCACCCGAACCTCCCTGCGGCGGAAAGAGCCGCCTCGCTGGCCGCGCTCGGCGACTGGGCGATCGCGAAAGAAGACGTGCCGACGGCGCGCATGTACTACATGCAGGCTCACGAGGCGTCGGCGGGCGCACCCGAACCCGAGCGAGACGAGATTCTGAAGGGACCGCAGATGCTCGATTTCGTGGCGCCGCTGAGCCCGGTCGACGCCGGCAGGCGATCTCGGGACCCGTACGCGTGGGGCGAGATCGTGCTCGAGTTCGACGTTTCGGCCGACGGCCGCGCGTCGAATGTCGAGACCGTCGCAGCGACCCCTGCCGGCCTGATGGAGGACGCGTACGACCGCAGGATCAGAGAGACCCACTTCCGGCCGCGGCTCGTCGACGGGGAGCCTCGGCCGACGCTGGGCGTGCGCTTCACGCACAACTTCCGGCACTACGTCGCCGAGGACGAGTGAGCGGCGAGCCGGCCGGGCCGCGCGCCGCGTCGAACTGTTCCCGCTCCTGCAAAGCCGGTAAGCTCACGGGGTCGCCGACAGAAAGCCAAGCCCATGTCCGA
>JAFGNC010000033.1 GCA_016927175.1 Gammaproteobacteria bacterium
GTCGGCACGCTCTGCCGGACCTCGCGCCCGTCCCTGAAGATCGTGATGTCGACCTCGGGCTTCTGCGTCGCGCGCTCGAGCTCTCTGAACGTATTGATCGTCTGGCCGTCCACGCTCAGAAGGATGTCGCCGGCGCGGAAGAAGTCGCCGGACGGCGCTCCCGCGACCGTGCTCGAGACCGCCAGCACCTCGCGCCGTTGCGGATTGTGCGCCTCGTAGCGCCTGCCCCAGTCCGCCGGCAGGCTCAGCTTGCGTGCGGTCGCGAGCGGCATCAGACGCCATTCCACGTCCAGCGAGCGCATCGGCTCGCCGCTGCGCATGTGCTCGAGCATGTCGTTGACGAGGCCGGACGGGATGCCCATGTTGACCTGAGTCAGGTCGCGGCCCGCCTGGTAAGCGAAGCTTGCCCAGATCGCGAGCACGCGGCCCTCCTCGTCGACGACGACGCCGTCGAAATCCGTGGGGCCGTTGACCAGCGACAGAACCTCGATGTTCGAGTCGCGAAAACGCAGGGTCCGCGATTCCGGAAAGTTCGCCTCCGTGACCTGAGCGACCTCGCTCGACTGGGACAGCACGTTGTGGTCCGGGGCGAGGCCGACGACGGCGACGTCGAGCCCCGAAGGCAGAGCGGCCGCGACGAACTCCGCGCTCCTGACGGGCGTGTCTCCGATCAGCTCAGGATCGTAGGACACGACAGCCAGATTGTGGAGCGGGTGCACGTACTCGACCCGTCCCGGTATCTCGAGCGATCCGGCGAACGTGATCCGCACGTCCCCCATCGCGACCGGCACGGTGTTGCGGTCCACGATGATCCAGCCGCGCTCGGCGTCCGCGATGACGCCCGTGCCGTAGTAGTAGCGATCCGAGACGCCGGAGACCGTGTACGGCATGCTGAAGTTCACGAGCACCAGCGACGGCGCGATCTGCTGCACGTGATGCGCGTCGTGCCGCGGGAAGGTCGTCTCCTGCGCATACAGCGGGCGTGCGGGCGGTGCCGCGGCGAAGTCGGAGCACGGCCAAAGGCCCGTCTGATCGTCGCGGTGACAGCGCACGGCCGGGAACCAGCGGCGGTTGTTCGTGATGATCCGCTGCTGCTCGGTCTGCGGGTCGTCGAACGCCACGAAACGGACGCTGACCTGCGCTCTTTCGGGCAGCGCCTCGAGGGCGGCCTCGAGGTCGTCGAGGCTGCCGATCGAGCTGCCGCCGATCTCGGTGATGATGCTGGCCCTCGGAATGGCCGCCGAGCCGAAGACATACCCAGGGCTCGCCACGTAAACGCCGCTGGCCGGCCGGTGGTAATGGCGCGCCTGCTGATACGACAGCTCGTGCAGCACGCCGTCCCCGTACTCGATGTACTCGCTCGGCGTGATCGCGTGCAGGTCGTCGACGACGACGTCGTGGGTCTGCTGCTCGCCGCCGCGCTCGACGACGAGCGACACCGTCTCGCCGACCTTCTCGTCCAGGATCCCGGCGAGCGGCACGAACTCGGACACGAGCCGGCCGTCGACGCTGATCAGGATGTCCCCCGTGCGCAGCTTCGACGCCGCCGCGGACCCGGGCAGCACCTGCTCGACGACGAGCAGACCGACCTGCCGCGGAAAAGTCTCGCGCATCCTCGCTTCCGACTCGCCCGTCAGCCCGAGCCGCCGCAGCTCCGCATAGGGCTTGTGCACGAACTCCGTCTGCAGCGTGCCGCGCGGCACCGGCTGCCCCTGCTGCAGCTGCTTCAGCGCGACACGGACGCGATCGAGGGGCAGGAAGAAGCTCGACGAGGCCTGCGTGTTGGCGCCGGCGTTCAGCGCGACGACACGCCCCTCGATGTCGACGACCGGCGATCCCGACGAGCCGCCGGACGTGCCGGAAGCGGCCTGCAGATAAAAGGTGTTGAAGTCGTTGTAATTGCCGCGCCCGTAGTTCGGCGCCTGCCGGTCGAGGCGCGCCAGCGTTCCGGCCAGTATCGACAGCTGCTCGCCGGCGTCGTTGCCGATCACGCGGATGTCGCGGCCGACGCGCGCCGCCTCCGGAACGAGCTCGAGCTCGGCCGGCTGCAGAAACTTCAGCTCGCTCGGGTCGTAGCGGAAGAAGCCGAAGTCGTGCACGGGATCGCGGTATACGGGCTCGAGATCGACCTCCTCCTGGTTCAGGAAGATCGCCTGAGCGGTGACCGGCCCCGGCGTCACGACGTGGCGATTCGTCAGGATCAGCCCGCTTTCGGCATCGACGACGAAGCCCGTGGCCTGGCTCGACTGGTTCCTTTCGGTATCGAACGAACGCGTGCTGTCGACCCGGATGGACACGATGCCGCTCGAGATCCGCTCGAGCGTGCGGTTCCAGCTCGCTTCCTGAGCAACGGCGGGCGCGGCGACAAGCAGAACCGCGATCGAAAGGACGAAGGTCCGAAAATGCTTCATAGGGTCCATCTCGCGAGTTACTCCACGGCTTCGTTCGATCGTCTGACCGCGTCGGCGCAGCTTTTGCTCCCGGCGCAGACGATCGCCCGGCTCTTACCGAGCCCCGATCATGCCACGGCCCGGGGCGGCGGACCTTGCGGCACGTCGCCATCGAGCCCTAACGCCCGGCGCATCAGCGCCCGCCTGGCGGGCGGCGCCGCGTCGACTGCGGCGAGCCCGAGGCCGCCGAGCGGCGCGACCGGCCAGGGCAGACGGAACAGATGGTGCAAAGCGTCGAGCGCCAGCAGCATCTTCAGGTTCTCCGCTTTGCGCCGGCGCTCGTAGCGCCGCAGCACGCGCCGGTCCCCGGGGTGCTCGCCGCGGCCGAGAGCCGCGTCGATCTCCTCTGCCAGACAGGCCGCGTCCGCGAGGCCGAGATTCATGCCCTGCCCCGCGAGCGGGTGCACGGCGTGCGCCGCGTCGCCGACCAGGACCCCCCTGTCGCAACAATAGCGCAACGCGTGCATGACCTGCAGCGGGAAGCGCGCGCGCGGCGTAACCGCTTGCAGCCGGCCGAGTACGCCCGCGCTGGCCTTCTGCAGCGCGGCCAGGAATTCGCCGTCCGGCGCCGCGAGCAGCGCCGCCGCGTCCGTGTCCGGCATGGACCAGACGATAGAGCTTCTGCCGTCGGCGAGCGGCAGGAACGCGAGAGGCCCGCCCGGCAGAAAACGCTGCCATGCCGTGCGGCGGTGCGCCAGCTCCGTCGTCACGTGAGCGACGAGCGCTTGCTGCGCGTAGCTGCGCGCCACGGTCGGCAGCTGGAACAGCGAGCGGACTGCCGAATCGGCGCCGTCCGCCGCGACGAGCAAAGCGCCGTCGATCGTCTCGCCGGTGTCGAGACCCACCGTGACGCCGCGCGCCCGGCGCTCGACCGCGACGACGGCCCGTCCCGTCCTGAGCCCGACCCGCGGCTCGGACTCGAGCCGCTCGAACAGCACGTGCTTCAGCAGACGATCCTCTACGATGTGGCCGAGATCGGGCTCGCCGACGTCGGCGCTGTCGAAGCGCAGCGCGGCGCGCCCGTCGGGTTCCTCGCCCTGCCACACGTGCATGCGCTCGTACGGGCTGATTCGCGCCCGCTCGATTTCCGCCCACAGCCGGAGCCTCTCGAAGATCCGCTGGCTCGCTCGGGACAGGGCGTAGACGCGCAGGTCGACCTCGTCCGGGTCCCACCGCGGCGGCGGGCCGGACTCGATGACCTCGATCCGGCAGCGCTGCCCCGCGCCCGAGGCCGCGAGCAGCGCGGCCACGGTCAGCCCGACGGGACCCCCGCCGCTGATCAGAATCGTCAGCTCTTCGCTGCGCGCCATCCGGTGCCTTCCCTGCCGATCATCGCAGCGGCAGACCGCGAGCGAGCCGCGGCAAGCGCCCGGTCACGCCCATCGTATGCCGCGCGAGCGCCGCTTTCGCGCCCGGCAGCAGATCGAACGCGACGAGCCCGAGCCCTCTTCCCGTGCCCCATGCCGCGCCGGGCCTGCCGAAAAGTCCGACGAGGCCGTGTGTGAACCACGCCACTCTGCGCTGATCGCCGACGCGCCAGGTCCGATAGCGGCTCGCGACCGCCGCCGGATCCGGCCACCCGTCCCGCGCGGACTCCGCGACGATTTCGGCGAGCGCGGCGACGTCGCGCAGCGCGAGGTTGAACCCCTGGCCCGCGACCGGGTGAAGGCTGACGGCGGCGTTGCCGATCAGCACGACGCGCTCCGTGCCGAGACTGCCGCTGCGCACTCGCCGCAGCGGATGAAGCGCGCGCCGGCCGACGCGGACGACGCGGCCGAGCCGCCGCCCGAACACGTCCTCGAGCGCAACGCGGAACTTATCGTCCGGCAACGCGGCGACCGCGCCGGCTTCGTCCGTCGGCAGCGTCCACACGACGCCGACGCGATCGCGCGTCAGCGGCAGCATCGCGAGCGGGCCGCGCGTCGTGAAGCGCTCGAACGCGGCGCCGCGGTGCGGCAGATCGGTCGCGCAGTTCACGATGACGGCCTGCTGACGATACTGATCCTCCCGCATCGCAATGCCGAGCGCTTCGCGCACCGGCGACTCGGCGCCGTCGGCGGCGACGAGCAGCTTTGCGCGGACGGTGAGCGAGGCCGGGCTCGGACCGATCGCTCGCGCGCCGTTCGGGCTCATCCGGATCTCGGCCGTCACGCCGTCTTCATCGCTCGTGAAACGCGTCATGCTGGCCGGCGCGACGACGGTGCACCGCTCGGCGGCGGCGATGCGCTCCCACAATGCCCTGCCGAGGCTGCGATTCTCGAGCGTGAAGCCGAGCGCCGGCACGCCCTCCTCGTCCGCCCGGATCCGCGCCGCGCCGAAACGGCCGCGCTCCGACACGTGGATCGACAGGATCGGCTCGGCATCCGGCGCGAGCGCGTCCCAGACACCGAGTCCGGACAGGATGCGCTGCGAGCCGCGCGCGAGCGCCGTGACGCGGCTGTCGAAGCTCGGCTGCTCCAGCACGGCCGGATCGCGCGCCTCGACCAGCACCGTTCGCACCTCCGTGTCGGCAAGCGCCGCCGCGAGCGCCGACCCGACGAGCCCGCCGCCGACGATCAGCACGTCGCAGTCGCTGCCGGCGACGGCGGGAAAGTCCGTGCTCATGCCGGGCCGCTCATGCAGCGCTCGATCTCCTCGGGCGTCGCGGGCAGCCCCTCCGTCAGAAGCTCCGCGCCGTCGCGCGTCACGACGACGTCGTCCTCGATGCGCACACCGATGCCGCGCCAGTGCCTCGCCGCGCCCCTCGCGTTGGCCGCAACGTAGATGCCGGGCTCTATCGTCATGACCATGCCGGGCTCGAGCAGGCGCCACTCGTCGGCCACCTTGTAATCGCCGACATCGTGCACGTCCATGCCGAGCCAGTGGCCGGTCTTGTGCATGAAGTAGCGGCGGTAGGCGAGATCCTTGATCAGCGTCGGCAGGCGTCCGCTCAGGACGCCGAGGCTGCGCAGCCCGCGCGTCACTTCCTTGACCGCCGCGTCGTGCGGGTCGTTCCAGTGGTTGCCCGGTGTCGCCGCCGCGACGGCCGCACGGTTCGCATCCAGCACGACGTCGTATATCTCGCGCTGCCGCTCCGTGAAGCGGCCGTTGACCGGGAACGTCCGCGTCACGTCGGAGGCGTACATGGCGTGCTCGCAACCGGCGTCGACGAGCACGAGATCCCCGTCCGCGAGCTGCGCGTCGTTCGCCGTGTAATGCAGCACGCACGCGTTAGCGCCGCCCGCCACGATCGGCGTGTAGGAGCACACGGCGCCGTGGCGCCGGAACTCGTGCAGATATTCCGCCTCGAGCTCGTACTCCATCATGCCGGGACGACAGGCGCGCATCGCCCGGCGATGCGCCGCCACCGCGATACGCGCGGCGCGGCGCATCGTCGCGGTCTCCGCCCGGCTCTTGAACAGCCGCGCCTCGTGCAGCAGATGGTCCAGCGCAACCAGCTCGCTGGGCGCATGGCTGTTCTGGCGCTTCGCGTTCAGAGCGTTGATCCATCCGAGCAGGCGCTGGTCGAAGTCGCCGGGCGCGCCGATCGAGTAATAGACGCGCTCGCTGCGCTCGAGCAGCCCGGGCAGAATCTCGTCGATGTCGTCGATCGGGAACGCGTCATCGGCGCCGTACTGCTCGACGGCGCCGTCGGGACCCGCGCGCGCCCCGTCCCACTGCTCCTTTGCCGGATCGCGGTCGCGGCAGAACAACAGGTATTGCCCCTGCGCCCTGCCCGGCACGAGCACGGCGACGGCGTCGGGCTCCGGAAAGCCGGTCAGATAGTGGAAGTCGCTGTCCTGCCGGTAGGAGTAGGTCGTGTCGCGGCTGCGGGTGCGCAGCGGCGCGGCAGGCACGACGGCGATGCCGCCGGCGCCTATCGATTCCATCAGATGGCGCCGGCGCCTCGAAAATTCGCGCGGATTCAAGCGGGGTCCTCTCGTCGTGTCGATGCTGTCGCAGCCGTCAGTGGATCCTGTCGCCGCGCGCGTCCGGACGCTGTGCCTCGAAGCGCTCGAACACGAGCTGCACGCTGACGCGGACGTACTCCTTGAGCTCCGCGAGCGCGAAGCCCGACTGCTCGGCGTCCTCCGCGTCCTCCTCGCTGACCGCGGCGCGGCTGATCTCCGCGAAGTCATGCGTGATCTCGTCGAGATCGGAGTTGTCGGTTCCCTCGGGCGCCTTCATGCCGCCGAACCCGAGCCCGGTCAGAAAGCCATGGCACCACAACGCGAGACCGCGCACCTGCGTGTCGAGCGGCTCGTCGTCGCCGGGCAACAACGGCTCGAACGACATCTCCGTGTCGCTCAGCATCCGCCACGTGTTCAGCTCGAGCCCGCGCAGCGCATCCGCAACGCCGCCGCTCAAAGCCTGCGGCTGCCACTCTTCCATCGTCCGGTCGAGCCAGCGGTCGACGGCCGCGATTCCGCCGACGCACATGACGCCGCAGATGCCGCCGTGAATCTCGGACAGCGAAGAAATCACTCCGGCTTCGGCCAGAGTGTCGGCTAGAGAGTCGTATTCGAGTGTGTCTTCGTTCATGCCGGGATTTTCGTAGCGCTTCATGCTACCACCGCATGCGGCGTTGTTGACCCCTGAGCCCCGCGGGCTCTATATTCGCCCCGATGAGCATCGAGCAAACGAATCAACGTTTCGACATGGAGCTGAAGCGGCTCGAGCGACGGCTCGAAGAGTTGATTCA
>JAFGNC010000225.1 GCA_016927175.1 Gammaproteobacteria bacterium
CGCTCGGGGTGCTCACGGGCGCCACCGTGCTGCTCGCGCGCGGGCTCGCGGCGATCGCCGGACGCGGGGCGCGCGGCTATGTCGAAATCGCGGCCGCGCTCGCGCTCGTCTTCTTCGTAATCGGGCTCGGATGAGCCCTGGCAGCCCGTCACAGAAGGATCAAAGGATGCATTACGACCCCGAACGCGACGACCACGGCTTCAGGCACAGCCCGTTCAAGTCGTGCGTGGTGCCGCGGCCGATCGGCTGGATTTCGACGCTCAGCGCCGACGGCGTGGCGAACCTGGCGCCGTTCAGCCAGTTCCAGAACATCACCTACGATCCGCCGATCGTGATGTTCTCGGCCAATCAGCGCACGACCGGCCATCGCAAGGACACGGTCGTGAACGTCGAAGCCACGGGCGAGTTCGTGTGGAACATGGCGACTTACGAGCTGCGCGAAGCCGTCAACCTCTCGTCGAGCGAATTCCCGCCCGACGTCGACGAGTTCGAGGCCGCGGGGCTCGAGAAGCTGCCGTCGCTCGTCGTCGGGCCGCCCCGCGTCGCCGCATCGCCGGTGCAGTTCGAGTGCCGCCACCTGCAGACGGTGCGCATTCCCGGGAACGGCGACATGGGCTCGGCCGACATCGTGCTCGGCCGCGTCGTGCGGATTCACATCCGCGACGATGCGCTGACGCAGGACGGCCGCCTCGACATCGAGAAGATCAAGCCGCTCGCGCGCCTCGGCTACTTCAACTACACCTATGTCGACAAGCAGTTCGAGATGCCGCCGCCCGACGACGACCCGCGCAGGCGGAAGGGGCTGGCGGGCGATCGCGTGCGCTGACGGGTGACGCTCGAGCCCGCGCGGTGTTCGTCGGCGACGACTGCGGTCGTGCACGGACAGCGAATGGAGCCTGCGCCGCCATTATGACGGCGCAGCGCCGCCCCCTAAGCCCCTTTGCTCCAGGCCACGACATCGAAGCCGTCGGCCACATGGATAAAGAGGTTCGTGATCGGCCCCAGAGCGCGCGTGACGTGCCCTTTCCCCGTCACGTCCTCCAGATACACGAGGTCTCCGGCGCCGATCCTGTGACGGGTCCCGTTCGTGATCTCGACCTCCAGCGCCCCCGTCATGTTGATGGCGAACTGCCGGCGCGGCGCCGTATGCCAATCCGGCGCCGTGGCACCCGAGCCGCGGTAGACGCTCGCCGTCATCTGCGTGACGGGAACGGGGCCCGCATCGGGAGAGATGACGAGTGTCTCGATATGCGACTCGCCGTCCGGTGTCGCGTAGATCCGTATGACTTTCGCCTCGGATGCCGGCTCGTCTCCGGCCTGCGCCAGGGCCCGCGTTCCCGCCAACAGTGCGCCAGCGCTTCCGAGTGCCAACAATTCACGTCTTTGCATCGTTTCCCCCTTCGGTTTCCCTCCACTCAAGAGCTGCCGCGCTCGACGCTCCTCCCGTACTGCCGGGAACAGCCCCGTTGCGGCCGCCGCCGAACCGGGACGGCGCTACTCCCACCGCATCCGCTCGGCCTCGGCGCAGTCGCGGCTCATTTCGAAGTATCGCACGACGGTGTCGACGTCGGTCTCGTACGGGTGCGGCTCGCCGGGCAGCCGGCGAAGCTGCGCGATCCGGGCGCGGTCCCAGGCGCGGTCGAACTCCGTGTGGTTGCTCATCAGCACCGTCGCGCCGGCGGCGCGGGCGCGCTCGGCCGATTCGATCATGCTGTCGCGGTAAAGCTCGAACGCGTCGGCCGACGGCGGGAAATTGAACGCCGTGCCGCCGGCATACATGACGGTCAGCGTGCGGCCGCCTTCCTCGACGTCGAAGAGGTAAGACAGCGTCCCCGGCGTGTGGCCCGGCGTCGCAATGACGTGGACCGTCGTATCGCCCAGCGTCAGATCGAGCCCGTCGGGGCCGACCGCGATGTCGCGCGTCGGGACGCCTCCCGGGTAGCCCTCGCGCGCGAGCGTCGACGCCCAGTCTGCCTCGCCCATGACGATCTCGGTGCCGAAGCGGCGCTGGAAGATCGCCGCGCCCTGATCGTGATCGCCGTGCGCGTGGCTGATCAGCATGTAGCGGACGTCGTTCGGATCGAGACCGAGCGCGCGCAGGCCCTCGACCATCTCCTCCTCGACCGCGTACTCGAACACCGAGTCGATGACGATGATCCCTTCGCTCGTCGTCAGCGCCCACGCCGAGTGGAACCGCGTGCCTATGAAATAAAGATTATCGAAGACACGGTACGGCCGCGCGTACCAGCTGTCGCGCGGCGGCGGCTCGCTCCGGCTCGGCGGCCGCTCCGGCGGGCCGTACTGGTTGGCCGGCGCGGCGCAGAGCCGCCGGAACGTGCCGGCATGATCGAGACCGGCCGCCTGCTTGGCCGCGGCGATCAGCGCATCGCGCGAGCCGGGCTCCGGCTGCGCGTTCAGTAACGGCGCCGCGGCGGAGAGCAGCGCGGCCAGTACCCATTGTCGATACCTCATCGTGATTCCTCTGTCATCGAAACCGGTTGCGTGGCCCACACGCATCGCCAGGGCGCGGCGCGTCACGTCAGTCGACGAAATGCAGCTCGCCGAAACGCGACGGCACGTGCGGCCATGATTCGTCGTTCATCGGATCGGACCAGATGCTCATGCGTCGGTCCGGCTCGACGCCGTCCCACCGGTTCAGATTCGCTTCCCAGACCGTGCCGGGCGCCGGTGCGCGCCGCGACAGCGGGTCGAAGTTCTCCCACGGAATGGCGATCTCGAGCGTCCACCCCGTGTCCGTATCGTGGCGATCGTTCAGCGTGCCGGCGCGAGCGACACCGATTTGGAGGCCCGTCGCGTCGAAACGTTTGAACAGCATCCGGTTGTTGTGATTCAGATAGTCGTAGAGCACGCCGCGCGCGTTCATCTCGTAGCCGAAATAGACGGCCTTCTGCTCCGGCGCCGGATTGATGAAGATCTCGACCGCGTCGTCCAGGAACGTCGGGTCGTCGCGCTCGAGGAATCGGGCCGTGATGTCGGTATCGTCGGCGCGGAAGCCGACATAGAGCGCGTCGGCGTCCCACAGCATCTGCACGAACGTCCGCTGCTTCGCGCCTGTCTGCTCGTCCCACAGAAACTGCAGCGTGACGGCCGGCGAGGCGTCCGCCCAGGCTGCGTCGTCGAGTGCGCCGTCGATCGCGACCGGCGTGCTCGTCTGCCGGACGGCGTAGCGCGGCTTCGGGGACCAGCCCGGGCCGGCGCCGCGAGGCAGGTTCTGCAGCACCGCGCGGATCTCGCGCAGGCGGCCGCCGGTCACCTTGAAGATCTCTGCCGCGAGCACCGTCGGCGCGTTATCGCCCGGGAAGTGGAACACGGGAATCGCGAGCACGCTGCCCCGCTCGACGTCGACGATCGGATAGCGCGTATCGGTGATCTTCGTGCCGGCGTAGGCGGCGCGCTCGAGCTGCTCGTCCGCGCTCCATGCGTGGCGATCGAGCCGTGCGACGCCGGGCGGCGCGTTGGTCGTCTGCAGCCCATTCTCGATGCGGTTCATGCCCGGCGCGAACGGCGCCTGGACGAACTCGGGCGTGCCCTCGGTTTCGACGGCCGTGAAGTAGGCGCGCGCGCCGGCCACGAGCTCCTCGCGCGACAGTCGCCGTGCAGGCTCCACCGGCGTCATGAAAAGATCGGAGAGGCTCTCGAGGTTCTCCGCGGCGAACCAGCGCACGTCGCTCGCCCGCACGGCGATCGATTCGATCTCGGTGATCCGGCGATCCGCGACCGCGAGGCGCACGAAGTACTGCACGACACCCTCCGCCTCGTGAAACGCCGTCAGCGCGGCGGCGCCGCCGGTCTCGGGGTCGAGCAGATCATCGCGATAGTCGAGCCGCGCACCGACCGTCCGCCACGCGCCGTCGCCGATCTCGAGCAGGCGACCGTTCTCCGTGAAGATGACGTCCGGCGCGAGCGGCAAGCGCGACGGGTCGTGCGCCTCGAGCGCCCCGAGATAATCGGCGAGGAGCCCGCTCAGGCAGGGCCGGTCGCACCGGGAGACGGCGCTCTGCGCGAGGGCGTCGAGCGAGGCGACGCCGGCGAGCCCGAGCACTGCCAACCGCCAGGCCGCGCGCCTAGCGGCCCGCCGTGACACGCGCAGCACAAGGCCCTGTCGCGCTGTTACGCGCATCGAACGATCCCCCGCCCGGCCGGATTGGCGTCGTCCGCAGAATACTCCGCGGCCGCTGATCAGGCCAGAAGCCGACCGCTCGCGCGACGTCAGCGCGGAACGATGCGACCGTACGCCGCAAGCACGCGCAGCGCCCGCAGCGTTTCCATGCCGCGATACGCCAGCGCCGCGGCGCGGCTCGGCGGCTCCCACGTGATGGCCCACCCGCCGTCTTCCTGCTGATCGGCTTCGAGACGGTCGAGATGCCCGGCGATCGTGTCGGCGGGGAACAGCGCCCGCCAGCGGCTGTCGGGCTCCGGCGCGTAGTGCAGCGGTGTGACGCCGTAGCTCGGATCGCGAGCGTCGAGCCGCAGGTAGGACACGTGCGGCAGATGGGCTTCGATCCGCTGCGCAACGCGCCCGGCTCGTTCGCCGTCCCCGACGTGCTCGAGGAATACGAGTGCCTCGCCGATCGCGTGCGCGTCGGTCGGCAGCGCGCTTTCGAGGGACGACCAGCACC
>JAFGNC010000226.1 GCA_016927175.1 Gammaproteobacteria bacterium
CTGCCGCCGCGGAAGTAGAACGCCGGCACGCCGATCTTCGCGAAATTGAACTGATCGGAGCGGTAGTAGTAGCCCTGATCGGGAGCCTCGTCCGGCTTCAGCTCGCGCCCCTGGTGCTCGGCGACCCGCCGCGCGATCGCATCGAGCGAGGACTTGCCCAGCCCGACGAACATGATGTCTTCCGTCTCGCCCCAGATGTTGCCGCTGTCGTAATTCACGTTCGCGGCGATCCGCCCCGGCGGGACGGTCGGATGCCTCGAGAAGTACTCCGAGCCGAGCAGGCCCTGCTCTTCCGCGCCGACGAGCAACAGCATGATCGAGCGCCGCGGCGGCTCCGGCAGCGCCGCGAACGCTTCCCCTATCTCGAGCAGCATGCCGACGCCGGTCGCGTTGTCGCGCGCGCCATTGTAGACGCGGTCTTCGCCGGACTCCGCGACGCCGAGATGGTCGTGGTGGGCCGTATAGACGACATACTCGTCGGCGAGCTCGGCGTCGCTGCCGGGCAGCACGCCGATCACGTTCGCGGTGGACGTGCGCTCGAGCCTGTTCGTCAGCTCGATCGACGTGTGCACGCCGAGCGGCACCGGCTCGAAGTCGCGCTCCTTCGCGCGCTCGACGAGCTCATCGAGCGCGTGACCGCCGAGCTGCACGAGCCTTTCGGCCGCACCTTCCGAAACCCACGCCTCGACCTGCATACGCGGCTCTTCGCCGGCCGGCAGCTCGTACTGCGTGCCGGTCCAGGACGTCTGCACGACCTGCCACGGATAGCCGGACGACGGCTGCGTGTGCACGATGATCGCGCCGGCCGCGCCCTGCCGCGCGGCGCTTTCGTACTTGTAGGTCCAGCGGCCGTAGTAAAGGCGCTCCTGCCCGGCGAACAGCTCCGGATCCCAGTCCGGATCGTTGTTCAGCATCAGCAGGATCTTCCCGTCCAGGTCCGCGCCCTTGAAATCGTCCCAGTCGTGCTCCGGCGCCTGAATGCCATAGCCGACGAAGACGACCTCCGCGTCGTCGACCTCGGCGCGTTCGCTCTGCACGCCGCTCGCGACGATGAACTCCTCGTGCTGCGCCAGCGTCAGCGTTTCGCCGCCGCGCGAGAAGCTCCACTCGGGCGGCTGCGCCGCGGTGATGCCGACGAGCTCGAACGGCTGGCGCCACGAGCCGTCCGCCGCGCCGGGCCGGAAGCCGATCTGCTCGAGCCGGTCCGCAAGATATTCGAGAGTCATCTCGTCGCCCTCGGTGCCCGGCGCGCGACCCGCATAGCGATCGCTCGAGATCTCCTCGACGACGCCGCGGATACCGGCGCCGTCGATTGCGGCCGCTGCGTTCTGCTGCTCGGCCGTGAACGGCGCCGAGCCGGACGGAGTCTGCTGCGCGGCGGCGTGCGGAACGGCCAAGCTCGCGGTCAGCGCGGTCAGCGCGACCATGGCGGCGGCGGGCAGCGCGGCGGCGCCGATCCGGCACGAGAGGAATGCCGGCCGCGGCACGCCGGCACTTGCGGTGACTGTTCGCATCGGCTTACTCCCGAAGTGACTGCGGCGAAGAGGAGAGATTGTCCCACAGGCCGTGCCGGGCCGCCTTCCGTGGCGGCACCGCCTTCGTCCGCCTGCGGCCGTTCCGGTAGCATCACCCGTAAAGCAGCTGCGCAGATCAGCGCGGCGCGTCAGGAGAAGCTATGCAGTGGCTCGCGGCCGGGGGCGCAGCCATAGTGATTTCATGGACTCTGCTGCCTCTGCTGCGAAGCGAGGCGTGGTGGATCCGAACGTTCGACTTCCCGCGCGTGCAGATCGCGGGGGCGACGATCGTCGCCATCGTCGCCTATGTCGCCGTGGCAGGCGCGGACGGCATCGCCGATTGGGTGCTCCTCGCGGCGCTCGCCGGCTGCCTCGTCTACCAGTCGCTGCTGATCGGCTCCTATACGCCGATCCGCGCGAAACAGGCGAGGGACGCGAAGAACCCGGACCCGGCGGATTGTGTCAGTCTGCTGGTCGCGAACGTGCTGACGCCGAACCGCAATGCGCGGCGCCTGCTCGAGATCGTCACGGAGCGCGACCCCGACGTTCTGCTGTTCGTCGAGACCGACGACTGGTGGCAGGCGCAGCTCGACGTGCTCGACGAGAAATATCCGTACTCGGTAAAGCACCCGCTCGACAATCTGTACGGCATGCACCTTTACTCCCGGCTCGAGCTCGTCGACCCGCAGCTGAAGTTCCTCGTGGAGGACGGTATTCCGTCGATTCATGGCGGGCTGATGCTGCGCTCCGGGCACTGCGTCCAGATACACTGCGTGCACCCGACGCCGCCGAGCCCGACCGAGAATCCCGAGTCCACGGAAAGGGATGCGGAGCTGCTGGTCGTCGCGAAGACCGTGGCCGAGTCGAAGACGCCGGCCATCGTGTTCGGAGATCTGAACGACGTGGCGTGGTCGGCCACGACGAGGCTGTTCCAGAAGATCAGCGGCATGCTGGATCCGCGGATCGGCCGAGGAATGTTCAGCACGTTCCACGCAAAGTATCCCTTCCTGCGCTGGCCGCTCGATCACGTGTTCTTCTCGCCGGACTTCACCGTGTCGGCGCTGGCGCGGCTGCCCGCTTTCGGCTCCGACCATTTCCCGATCTGCATCTCGCTGTGCTACACGCCGGAAAAGGAGGCGGAGCACGAGCATCCGAAGCCGGATTCCGAGGACCGGGCGCTCGCCGAGGAGAAGATCGAGCAGGCGGACGTGCAGGACGAGCCGGAGCCTGTCGACGACGCCGTCAACCGACCACGTGAAGGCTGAGCCACTCGGCCTTCAGCGCCGGCTTCGTCTCCCCCTCCACCTCGATCGTGACGTCGAGCTTCAGGAGGATCTGCCCGGGTTTGCGCTCGAGGACGTCCGCCAGCGCAGCCGTGGCGCGAATGCGCCTGCCGACGCGGACGGGTGCCGAGAAGCGGACCTTGTCGAAGCCGTAGTTGACCAGCAGTTTCGTACGCTCGATTTTCGGCACGAAGTCGAGACACAGGTGCACGATCAGCGACAGCGTCAGCAGCCCGTGAGCGATCGTGCCGCCGAACGGCGTCGCCGCGGCACGCTCAGGATCGACGTGCACGAACTGGTGATCTTCCGTCACGTCCGCGAAACGATCCACGCGCTGCTGGTCTATCGTCATCCACGGCGACGTGCCGAGCGGCTCGCCGATCCGCCTTCTCAGGTCCTCGATCGAGATCTCACGCCTGTCATCCACGCCCGCAGCCCTCGCCAGCACGCCGCCCCCGAGACTGGCATCCGGCCGCAGAAAAGTCACGCCCGCCGCGGCCGGCGTTGCGTTTTGCGCCGCCGCGTGGCGCAATAACGTGTCGCGAGCGGCGTTTCCCGGCTTGCGCGAGGACGAGAAAGCGCCCGATCGACCGTGGCGAGGACGGCTTCAGCCTCCGGCACATTCGCCGCCCTCGCCCGGGCCCGCCCGCCTCCTTCGTAACAGGGCCTCGACCCCTTATCATTCGCGCGCATCCGGCTTCCCACCGAACTGAACCCTGGAAAAGGAGATATGGCCGCTGCACCAAGGATCGGTTTCGTCAGCCTCGGCTGCCCCAAAGCCCTGGTCGACTCCGAACGCATACTGAGCCGCCTGCGGGCCGAAGGCTACGAGACCGCGGCGGACTATGCCGGCGCGGACGTCGTCGTCGTCAACACCTGCGGCTTCCTCGATACCGCCCGGGACGAGTCGCTCGACGCGATCGGCGAGGCGCTCGCCGAGAACGGCCGCGTGATCGTGACGGGCTGTCTCGGCGCGCACGCGGACCTGATCCGCGACAAGCACCCGGACGTGCTGGCCGTGACCGGGCCGCATCAGTACGAGGCCGTCGTCGCCGCCGTGCACGAGGCGAGCCCGCCGCCGCACGATCCGTACCTGGATCTGATCCCGCCGCAGGGCATCAGGCTGACGCCGCGGCACTACGCGTATCTGAAGATCTCCGAAGGCTGCAACCACCGCTGCAGCTTCTGCATCATCCCGAGCCTGCGCGGCGATCTCGCGAGCCGCCCCGCC
>JAFGNC010000227.1 GCA_016927175.1 Gammaproteobacteria bacterium
GCCCTGCTGGCCGCCCGACTGCCCGCCGGGCATCCCCTGCTGGCCACCCTGCTGCCCGCCGGGCATCCCCTGCTGGCCACCCTGCTGCCCGCCGGGCATTCCGCCCTGCTGCCCACCCGGCAGGCCGGCCGTGCTGCCCTGCTGCGATCCCTGACCCTGCGACGGGGAAGGCGTCCCGGCGGACTGCGAGCCGGACCCGGACGACGGGGAACCCGAAGACGGAGAGCCGGATGGCGAGCCGCCGGACGGGCTCTGCGACCCGGGCATGCCGGAGCTCGGCGAAGGCATGCCGCCGCCCTGCGGACCGGACATCGGAGATTGGCTGGCGCATGCGCCGAGACCCGCCGCGCATCCGATCACGAGCAACTGACGAAGCATGTTGAGTTTCATTTTGCGACCTCACTCGGTGCCGGCGTCGGGGATCGGCCGAAGCTGCGTTCCCGACCTGATGAGCCCGATCTACCGGACCAATGGGACGAGCCCACGTGACAGGCCCGGACGAAAACCGAAGGTAACGAGGTGTTAGTGGCCGCGGCGCGGGCGGAAGTTTCATCCGGGGCGCGCTCTTTCGGCGCGTGCCGCTGACGGGCCTCCGGCCCTCGGCGTCGAGCTGCTAACATTCGTCCCTCATCCGTCGCGCTTCACCGAGAAGCGGCGCCACCGAATCAGAAGACGAGCTCGAGGGACCTTCATGAGAACGATACCACCGATAGCCGGCCTGCTTCTATTACTGTCGACGAGCGGCGCCTTCGCCCAGGAATCGGGCGGCGGAATGCCCCGGACGCCATCACCCGAGGGCGCCGAGGTTTACATCCAGAGCCCGGAGGACGGGGCCGAGGTCACTTCGCCGTTCACGGTCCGCTTCGGCCTGCGGGGCATGGGCGTCGCGCCGGCCGGAATCACGGCCGACAACACCGGTCACCACCACCTGCTGATCGACGTCGAAACGCCGCCGCCGCCGAACCTGCCGCTGCCCTCCTCCGACAACGTGCGCCACTTCGGCCTCGGCCAGACCGAGACCGAGCTCGATCTGCCTCCGGGGGAGCACACGCTGCAGCTGGTGCTGGGCGACGCGCTGCACATCCCCCACGATCCGCCGGTCCGATCCGAGGTAATCACGATCACGGTCGTCGAGTAGCG
Organism: Gammaproteobacteria bacterium; assembly: GCA_016927175.1. Taxonomy (GTDB): domain Bacteria; phylum Pseudomonadota; class Gammaproteobacteria; order Steroidobacterales; family Rariloculaceae; genus ZC4RG20. The sequence continues at coordinate 1,141 of JAFGNC010000227.1, forward strand.
CGGCGCTTCTCTGGAAGCGCGGTACCCGAGAAGCGCGGGGCGCGGGTAGCAGCGCGCCGCGCGGGAAGAAGCGCGGCACGCGGGCACGGCGTCAGCGCCGCGCCCGCCCCCGGCGCGCGAGATCGCGCAGCATGACCTGCGCGGCGTTGTAGCCCGGCGCGCCGCTGACGCCGCCGCCGGGGTGCGCGCCGGATGCGCACAGATAAACGTGCGGCAGAGGCGTGCGGTACTGCGCGTGGCCCCAGGCGGGGCGGGTCCAGTACAGCTGATCGAGATCGAGCGCGCCGTGAAAGATGTCGCCGCCGATCAGCCCGAAACGGTCCTCGAGATCTTTCGGCGACAGGGCTTCGGCCGCGACGATCGAGCGACGGAAGTTGGGCGCATAGCGCGAGACCGTGTCGATGACGCGGTCGAGCGCGCGTCGGCGGTCGTCGTCGGTCCATTCGCGCTCGGCGCTGGCGGGATCGGCCCCGTCCGGCAGGCGACGGCGGAAGTGCTGGCAGAACAGGCTCGCGACGTGCGCGCCGGCCGGCGCGAGGGAGTCGTCGATCGTCGACGGAATCAGCAGCTCGACGACGGGCGCCGCCGAGTAGCCGTCGCGGCGCGCGTCGAGCCAGGCCCTGTCCAGATAATCGAGTCCCGGCGTGATCAGGATGCCGGCGGCGTGATGCTCGGCCGGCGCCGTGCCCGGCAGGCAGCTGAAGTCCGGCAGCTCGGCGAGCGCGACGTTGGCACGGAAGCTGGCCGATTCGCTGCGCCAGTGACGGATGCGTTCGCGGAAGTCCGCGGGCAGCCGTTCCGGGTCCGTCAGCCGCTCGAACAGAATCTTCGGATGCACGCCCGCCGCGACCGCGCCCGCGTGCACGACGCTGCCGTCGGCCGAGCAGACATCGTAGCCGCCGCCGGCTTCGGTGATCCGCTGCACGTCCCGCTCGCGCAGAATCACGACGCCGCGCCGCGCCGCGGCGGCCGCGAGCGCCTCGGTGATCGCGCCCATGCCGCCGATCGCATGGCCCCACGCGCCGCCGAGCGCGTCGACGCCGCCGAGCGCGTGGTGCAGCAGCAGATAGCCCGAGCCCGCGTGGTAGGGGCTCGCGAAGTGCCCGACGATGGAGTCGAAGCCGAGCGCGCCTTTGAGGCAGTCCGACTCGAAGCGGCGGTCGAGCCAGGCGCCCGCGCTGCCGGTCACGAGGTCCCACAGCGATGCGATGCCGCGGCCGCCGAGCGACGCGAACCGTGGCAGGCGCCGCGCCGCGCGCAGGTGCTCCCGCCAGCCGCCGGTCGGATCCACCGGCGGCTCCAGCATCAGGCCGCGGAACCGCGACGCGACGGCGGACAGCTCTTCGGCGAAAGCGGGGTACCGCTCCGCGTCGCGCCGCGAATGCTCCGCGATCGCCGCCTGCGCGGCGGCCGTCTGCCGAGGCAGCTTCAGCCCTCGGCCGGCCTCGGACGGCACGAAGTTCGCGAGCGGGCGCGGCACGATCCGCAGACCTTCCGCGGCGAGGCCGAGATCGTCGATGACCCGCTGCTGCAGCAGGCTGACCGTGTAGCTCGCCGTCGAGTTGCGGAAGCCCGGCGCGAACTCCTCGGTGACCGCCGCTCCGCCTATCCGGGTACGGCGCTCGAGCACGCACACCGACAGGCCGGCGGCGGCGAGATACGCCGCGCAGACGAGCCCGTTGTGTCCGCCGCCGATCACGGCGACGTCGAAGCGGTTTCGATGGCTTGCTGTCACGGTCCGGCAAAGGCGGCGACGTCGGCGGCGAGTGTACAATACGCGGCCTCCTAGCCATGGCACCGGGAGCCGCCGCGATGGACATCCGCCAAGACTTCGTCGATGCCGTCGGCAACACGCCGCTGATCAGGCTTCGCAGGGCCTCGGAGCTGACGGGCTGCACGATTCTCGGCAAGGCGGAATTTCTGAATCCGGGAGGGTCGGTCAAGGACCGGGCGGCCAAGTACATCGTGCTCGATGCCGAGCGCCGCAAGGTCATCGAGCCCGGCGGCCTGATCGTCGAAGGCACGGCCGGGAACACCGGCATCGGCCTCGCCCTGGTCGGCAACTCGCGCGGCTATCGCACGCTGATCCTGATGCCGGACACCCAGTCGCAGGAGAAGAAGGACGCGCTGAGGCTCGCCGGCGCGGAGCTGCGCGAAGTGCCCGCCGTGCCTTATCGCGACCCGAACAACTACGTCCACGTGGCCGCGCGAACTGCCGAGGAGCTCGCGGGGACGGAGCCGCACGGCGTGCTGTACGCGAACCAGTGGGACAACCACGCGAACCGCGACGGGCACACCGGCAGCACGGCCCCGGAGATCTGGCAGCAGACCGGCGGCAGAATCGACGGCTTCACGTGCGCGGTCGGTACCGGCGGCACGCTGGCCGGCGTCAGCGCCTACCTGAAGCAGAAGAACGCGAACGTCGTCGTCGCCGCGGCGGATCCGATGGGCGCCGCGATCTACAGCTGGATCAAGACCGGGGAGCTGAAGTCCGAAGGCAGCTCGATCACTGAGGGCATCGGTCAGGGCCGGGTGACCGGCAACCTCGACGGCGCGCAGATCGACGACGCGTTCCGGATCCCGGACTCGGAAATGCTGCCGGTGCTGTACGACCTCGTGCAGCACGAGGGGCTGCTGCTCGGCGGCTCGAGCGGCATCAACGTCGCGGGCGCGATCCGGCTCGCGAAGGCGCTCGGCCCCGGCAGGACGATCGTCACGGTGCTGTGCGACTCGGGGTCACGGTACCAGTCGAAGCTGTTCAACCCTGCGTTTCTCGAATCCAAAGGCCTGCCTCCGCCGCCGTGGCTCGCGGGACGCTGACGCTGGCGGGGCGCTGACGCAGGCGGCCCGCCGCCGGGCGCGCCCGCTGCCGGCCGCGGACTGCCGCCGCCGCGCCTGCGGCCCCTGACGCCGCGCCTGCGCCCCCTGCCGCCGCGGCTGCGGCCCCTGACGCCGCGGCTGCGGCCCCCTGCCGTTGCGGCTGCCGCCTCCCTGACGCCGCCACTCACACGGAAACCGCGGCACGTCGCCGACGTGTTCAGTACGGGTTCATGCACGCCCGCTGACACTCGAGGCCTGGATCACCGACCGTGGATCGACCCGTGACGACCGCGAATCACGCCAAACGCATGTTCGATCTGCTCGCCGCCGCGGCGCTGCTCACC